>CAZMMY010000316.1:0-2944 GCA_964567495.1 uncultured bacterium | reverse complement strand
TCCGTTTCCAGGTGGTTGAAGGTAAGCTTGGCGCCGTGCAGGTGATTGGCAACAAATGGTTTTCCGAGGGGTCCATTAAAAGGATGCTCGGTCTCAATCCTGGCGGTATTGTTTCCTATGGCGAGCTGCGTTCGGGTCTCGCTACTCTTAATAAGAAGAAGGACCTCAAGGTCACCTCCGTGCTCAAACCGGGTAAAGAAACCGGCACCACCGACCTCGACTTGAACGTTAAAGACAAATTTCCCGTACACCTTTCCACAGACGTTAACAACCTCGGCACCAATGATACCGGTAATACCCGCTGGGGCCTCGGTCTTACCCATAACAACCTGCTGGGCCTGATGGACGAGCTTTCCGCCCGTTTTCAGATCGGCGCCGGCGCGCTGGGCCTGGGCACCCGCTACGTAGTTCCTCTTAATTCTGAAGGAACCTTGCTGACCCTCGGCTACTCTTATTCGAAAGTGGATCTCGAAAATGAATTCGAAGCGCTTGACGTCGAAGGTCACGCGCACACCTACGGCTTCGATATTTCTCACCCGCTGATCCAGGAACAGCTTCCGGGCGAAGTTTTCGCGGACATCCGCGGAAATATCGGTTTTGACTTCAAGAGCATCGCCAACGAAGTTTTCGACCAGAAAGCCGGTAAGGACGAACTCCGCATTCTGAACGTCGGCCTGAACAGTGAGTTCACGGACAAGTGGGGCAGGACGTTCTTCCCGCACTCCTTTCATTTTGGTTTCGCTGATTTCCTGGGCGCCTCCGACGTTAATGAACCGTCGGCCACTCGCGCGGGCACCGGCGGCCAGTTCTTCATCTATCGCGGTTCTCTGATCCGCTACCACAAACTGCCCAAGGACATGATCTTCTCCTTCCGCACCTCCTGGCAGCTGACTCCGGACAGTCTGGCGCCTTCCGAACAGTTCCGCCTCGGCGGCGCGTTCTCGGTGCGCGGTTACAAAGAAAGCGCGTACCTGGCAGATTACGGCGGGATTCTGTCGACCGAAGTTTTTATTCCTACTTATTTCTTCCCCGCGGATTGGAAACTCCCTTTTTCGAGCCAGCCGCTCAGAAAGCAGATCCAGGGAGTTGCTTTTTATGACTTGGGCGCCGGCGCGCTTCGCAGGCCGCTGGCCGGCGAATCCGACGAACGTGTCCTGAGCGGCGCGGGCGGCGGTATCCGTATCCATCTGTTCGATCGAGTTTACGGCCGGTTTCAGTGGGCCGGAAGAATTGGCGAGAAAGCCGGGAACAGCAGCTCCCGCAGTGCGTTCTATTACGGTATCTCCGCTGAGCTGTTTTAAATCAAATCTAGACCTTTGAAAGGGGTTTAAAAAATCATGTTTAAAAAATTCTTAGCTGCAACGCTGGTTATGGTTCACGTCATGACCTACTCTCTGCCTGCCTCCTTCGCGGCCGTTGTTACGGACGCTGATGGAAATGTCGTGGGCTCGAGTGAAAATGGGCAGCCCATCACGCTGACCGGTGGTAACTATAACCTCGCCGGCGCGGACATCGCCGCAGGCGAGTCGTTGAATTTAATTGTCAACGGCGGCACGGCTAACTTCAATATTATCGATAATCACGCCACCAACTGGGCCGGTACCCTGAACCTCGATGGTCTTGCGATGTTCTACAACCCGCTCGGCTTCGTGATTACCGAAACCTTCCAGGCCAACATCGACGGCGGAGCGATCCTTTCAACGCTCGGCGGTCAGATGACCAACGGCCTCGGACAGTTTGCGCTCGGTGCCAACGACCCCGCTTCTATTATCAACAACGGTACTTTCACCGCGACCCCTGGCAGCTTTGTTGCTTTCATCGGCAGCGCAGTCCAGAACAATGGCACCGTTAATGCGGAGCTCGGCGGCATTGGCATCGGCGTGGGCGACAAGGTTACCCTGGACATTACCGGCGGTTCCCGGCTTATTTCCGTTACGGTTGACGAAGCGGTTTCCGCTCCGGTTTATGACGTTAACGGGAACAAGATCAACGACGGCATTTCCAATGCCGGCGCTCTTCAGGCTGGCGGCGGCGCGGTCATTCTCTCTGCCAAAGCGGTTGAACAGATTTTTGACAACGTTATCAACCACACGGGCCTCATCGAAGCCAACTCTATTGCTTCCGTCAACGGACGCATCATTCTCGATGGCGGCGACAAGGGCATTACGAGCGTGACGGGCACCCTGAATGCCAAAGGCGATGACCTCGGCGAAAAGGGCGGTCTTATTGAAGTTCTTGGCGACAAGGTCGGCCTGTTCGCTGGCGCGACGGTGGATGCTTCCGGCTACAACGGCGGCGGCACGGTTCTCATCGGCGGTGACTATCAGGGTCTTGGCGAAGCGCGCACCGCAAGCCAGACCTACGTTGATAAGTGGGCCGACATTAAGGCTGACGCGATTCTCGAAGGCGACGGCGGCAAGATCATTGTCTGGGCCGATGAAACCACCCAGGCTTATGGCACTTTCAGTGCGCGCGGCGGTCAGCTCGAAGGTGACGGCGGCCTGATTGAAACTTCCGGCAAGGAATATCTCGACATCACGGGTATCGGCATCGATGCGTCTGCCCCGAACGGTCAAGGCGGCACTTGGCTTTTGGATCCTTTTAATACCACTATCACAGCAGCTACGACCAGCAATAACAGCGGGGCGCCTGCTTTCACACCGACCGCTAACAATTCCGAGATTGCTGTTGGTCTGATTAACGGCCAGATCGATGCCGGGATCGATGTTGTGATCGGCACCGGTGCGGCAGGATCTCAGACGGGCAACATCGTCCTTGATGCTGCGGCTACTATTGCGAAAGCGGCGGGTGGAAATGCAACTTTGACTCTTAACGCTGCGGGCGGCATTACTCTTAACGGCGTTATTGGGGCTACGGTCGGTTTTCTGAACGTCGTTCTGAACGCTGCTAACGGCAACATTAATATCAATAATACCGTTAACAC
>CAZMMY010000315.1:1274-2959 GCA_964567495.1 uncultured bacterium | reverse complement strand
CCTTTTCAGGACCTCGAGGTCGCCCTGGACGAGGTCTTCGGAGGCGAGCGGATGCGAAGCGGCGAAGGCGGGATGTGCCGCGAGCCGCTCGTTGATCTTGGGGTTGTATTTCATGGTGCAGCTTCCGAGCGGATAGAAATGCGTGTCGATCGAGAAATTCTTGCGCGAAAGGTTGACGAAATGGCGCATGATCTCGGGCTCGGTCAGCTCAGGAAAGTCCAGCGGGCGGCGGCGCTTGAAAACTTCAGGCAGCGTGTCCGCCGGGCGGGTTTTCTGGAAACGGGACGAGGGAAGCTTCAGCCCGCGCCGGCCCGGCCTGCTTTTTTCAAAACTGAGGGTGCTGTCGTTGGAAATCAGCATTTGGAAAGAGCCTCCACAAACCGGTCCAGGTCCTCGCGCGTCTTGGTTTCAGTCGCGCAGACCAGGAAAGAGTTTTTCATTTCGGGATAGAACTGCTCCAGGCAGACGCCGGGGAAAATATTCTGCTTCACAAGCTTTTCCTGAAGTTCATGGAAGCTTTTGGGCGCAGTGACCACAAACTCATTGAAGATCGGAGCGCCCAGGTCGACCTTCCAGCCTTTCAGACCCGCGATTTTCTCGCGCAGGTAGTAGGCGCGGTCCATATTGATATCAGCCAGCTCCTTCATGCCTTCTTTACCCATCAGCGTCATATAAACGCAGGCGGCAAGGGCGCAAAGCGCCTGATTGGTGCAGATGTTGGAAGCCGCACGTTCCCGTCGGATGTGCTGCTCGCGCGCCTGCAGCGTCAGGCAGAATGCGCGCTTGCCTTCAGAGTCGGTCGTCAAACCGACAAGACGGCCTGGGACGCGCCGCATAAGCGCGCGCGTGACCGCGTAATAACCAAGATACGGACCGCCGAAAGAAACAGGCACGCCCAGAGGCTGGCCTTCGCCGACCGCGACGTCCGCTCCCCATTCGCCCGGAGATTTCAGGACAGCCATAGCAAGCGGGTTGCCCGCGAGGATCAGAAGAATTCCTTTATCGTGCAGCTCTTCGCTAAGGCCGTCGAGGTTCTCCAGGATACCAAGGAAGTTCGGGGTCTGCAGCGCGACCGCAGCGGTGTCTCCGTCCACAAGGGACAGGAGCTTTTTGCGGTCGAAAGAGCCGTCCGCCAGGAAATCAAATTCGACGACCGAGTACGGCGTGCCTTCCGTGTAAGTCTTGAGGACGCGGCGGTAATGCGGGTGCACAGACCTGGAAACAATGACCTTGGTGCGGTCGGTGTGGCGGCACGCCATCAGGCCCGCTTCGGCGAAGCTGGTCGCGCCGTCATAGTGAGAACCGTTGGAAATATCCATCCCG
This sequence comes from uncultured bacterium, assembly GCA_964567495.1. Taxonomy (GTDB): domain Bacteria; phylum Omnitrophota; class Omnitrophia; order Omnitrophales; family Aquincolibacteriaceae; genus CAYLPP01. Next base: position 1,636 of record CAZMMY010000315.1, on the reverse strand, counting down.
GTCAGTTCAGCCATCAGGCTCTGGTACTCATAAAGCGCCTGCAGGGTGCCCTGCGAGGCTTCTGGCTGGTACGGTGTGTATGCGGTGTAAAATTCGTGGCGGCCGGTGATCTGCGCCTGCGCCGCGGGAATGAAATGGTCGTACGCGCCCGCGCCAAGGAAAGAAAGGCTGTTGCGCGCGTTCGCATTTTTGGAGCCAAGATGTTTGAGCAGGGTCTGGACTTCCAGCTCGCTCAGCGCTTCAGGGATCTTGAAATCAGGATTGCGAAGGGACTTCGGGATACCGCGCAGCAGGTCTTCAAACGAAGAGATGCCGATCGCGGCCATCATTCCGTGAATGACCGACGACGGAAACGTGTCGCC
>CAZMMY010000315.1:0-1264 GCA_964567495.1 uncultured bacterium | reverse complement strand
GCGGCCATCATCTCCTGCTTGTCCCCTTCCGTCATGGGCTGATAATGCATTTTTTATTCCTCTTAAAAGCGGCTTCGATTAATGAACGAGTTTTTCGTAGTCTTCCGCGGTCATGAGCGACTGCCATTCCGCTTCATTGCTGAGCTCCACTTCAAAAAACCAGCCCTGGCCGTAACAGTCCGCGTTGACGCGGCCCGGATCGGCCTCCACATCGGCATTGGAGCGGGAAATCTTCCCTGAAACGGGAGCGTAAATGTCGAAGGCCGCTTTCACAGACTCGACCACGGCAGCGGCCTTGCCCTGAGAAACCGTCTGCCCCTGTTTCGGCAGCTCGACGAATACGACGTCCGAAATTTCTTTCTGGGCGTAATCCGTGATCCCCACCAGGATTTTGTTTCCGTCTTTCTTTGCCCATTCGTGAGTTTTGGTGTAGCGCAATTCTTTCGGAAATTTCATAACCCCGGCTCCCATGATCTATTTGCTCCTTTTGTAAAACGGTATGTAAACGACGGTTGCTTTGACTGCTTTATCGCGAATCATAATTTCAATCGAATCTCCATACTTCGAGGCCGAAACCGGGACGTACCCCATCCCGATATTTTTCTTAAGCGTAGGCGAAAACGTGCCGCTGGTAACTTTACCGACTACCTGGCCGTTCTTCAGGATGTCCATACCCTGGCGAGGAATCCCGCGCTCGGCCATTTCAAAACCTGCGAGAATTTTTTTGACGCCGTTGGCTTTCTGACGGATCAGAACGTCCCGGCCCGTAAAGGAAGGCTTAAGCCAGTCGATGGCCCATTCCATATTGGCTTCGAGCGGCGTAACGTCGTCATCCATGTCGTGGCCGTAAAGCGGCATCGCAGCTTCCATGCGCAGCGTGTCGCGCGCGCCAAAACCTACAGGGACCAGATCATCTTCCTTCCCCGCCTCGAAAAGCTTATTCCACAGGTCCGGCATCTTTTCCTTTGGAATCATGATTTCATAACCGTCTTCGCCCGTGTAGCCTGTGCGGGCGATCATGCCGCCGTTCCATTCTTTGAAACGATAATAGCCGATCCCCATAAAGTAATCGTCGTTGATGGCCTTTGCGAGAATACGCGCGCTGGCAGGCCCCTGGAGAGCGATCAGGCCCTTCTGGGAAGTCGCGTCGTGGAACTTCACACCCGCAGGAAGCCTGGCGGTGATCCAGGCCGCGTCTTTCTCGGAATTGGAGGCATTCACAATAATGATATAGCGTTCCCTGCCCGAGCGGTAAACGATGATG
>CAZMMY010000314.1:0-2961 GCA_964567495.1 uncultured bacterium | reverse complement strand
GTCCCGATGATACCGCCGATGGTCACAACCTTGTAGCCTTTCTTGAGGGCGTTGACGGTCTTCTGCAGGTCGGCTTGTTTTTTCTGCTGCGGACGGATCATAAAAAAATAGAACACCACCATGACCAGGGACATCATGATGAAGAAATGGATGGGGTTGGACATCTCGCCCTGGGCGGCCGGAGCCGGCGCTGCGTAAGCTAACTTCTCGAACATGGTAAAAACTCCTTCTTAGTGATGACAAAAACAACCGTATAGATTATCGGCAGTTAAGGTCGAATTGATTGATAAAATTTTTCTTAAATTCAGGGAACTTGCCCTCCCTTATCTTCTGCCGTATGGCCCTTACGAACTGCACGAAGAAATAAACGTTATGAATTGAAAGAAGCTGCCCCCCCAACATCTCTCCCGCGTTCAGGAGGTGCCGGATATATCCCCTCGAGAAATTCGAGCAGCAATAGCAGGCGCAGGCCTCGTCGACGGGCCTCTCGTCTGTCTGGTACTTGGCATTACGGACCACCACCATGCCCGTCGAGGTAAAAGCCCCGCCGTTGCGGCCGTAACGCGTCGGGTTGACGCAGTCGAACATGTCGCCGCCCTGCTCGATGGCATCCAGGAAGTCCAGCGGCGTCCCGATACCCATCAGGTAGCGGGGCTTTTCCTGCGGAAGCAGCGGCAGGATTTTCTCGAAAACTCCGACCGTCTCTTCCCTCGCTTCGCCGACCGCCAGGCCGCCCAGCGCGTATCCGTCGAAACCGATGCCGACTGTGCGCTCCAGTGACATCTTCCTTAAATCCTCGAAAACACCGCCCTGCACGATACCGAAAAGGGCCTGACTTTTCATGCGATGATATTTTTTTGCGCGCTCCGACCAGCGGAGCGTGCGTTCGAGCGATTCCTGGATTTTTTTGCGGTCCCGGGTGGGGGGCGGGCATTCGTCAAAGATCATGGCGATGTCGCTTCCGATCGCCTCCTGAATATCCATGACTTTTTCAGGAGTCAGGACAATTTCCTCGCCGTCGAAATGGGATCGGAACGAAGCGCCATCCTCCGTGATCTCACGCATGCGGCTGAGCGAAAAAACCTGGAATCCGCCGCTGTCGGTCAGGATCGGCCCGTCCCAGCCCATAAAGCGATGAAGGCCCTGAAACGATTTGATTATATCCATGCCCGGACGTATGTAAAGGTGGTAGGTATTCGACAGAATGATCTCGGAACCCGCTTCTTTCAGGTCGCGCGGCGTCAGCGCCTTGACCGTGCCCTGCGTGCCTACAGGCATGAATACAGGGGTTTCAAAGGCGCCATGCGCGGTCTGCATGATACCGGTCCTCGCGTGCGTGTGGGGGCAGCGTGAGGTGACCTTGAAGTTTTCAGGTCGGGTCGCGACGAAATTTTCGGGCTTTACGGGCGCATTGAGAGAATTCATAAAATCAGCATGGCGTCGCCGTAACTGTAGAATTTGTATTTTTCTTTGACGGCTTCGGCGTAAGCGCTGATCAGTTTTTCTCGGCTCTTGAGGAACGCGGAGACGAGAAGCATGAGCGAACTTTTCGGAAGATGGAAATTGGTGATCAGGCCGGACACAATCTTAAATTCATACGGCGGGTAAATAAAAATCCGCGTCGAGCTTCTGCCGGCTTTTAAAACCCCGGCCTTATCCGCGGCGGATTCAAGAGTCCGCACGCAGGTCGTGCCGCAGGCCACAATACGGCGGGCTTCCCGTTTTGCACGGTTGACCGCATCCGCAGCTTCGGACGTGATTTCATATTCTTCCTCGAACAATTCGTTTTCCTCTATGTTTTCATGGGCCAGCGGCTGAAAAGTCCCGTAGCCGGTATGGAGGGTGACGTAAACGATCTCGACGCCTTTCTTCTTCAAACGCGCCAGTAATTCCTCGTTAAAGTGCAGGCCTGCCGTGGGCGCGGCCACAGCGCCTTCTTTTTCCGCGAATACAGTCTGGTAAAGCTCACGGTCGACCTTAGCGTCCGGCCTGTCTATATAAGGAGGGAGCGGCATATGCCCGATCCTCTTCATGACTTCTTTACCGTCTTCTTCCAGCTGAAGAAGACGTTCGCCCGAATCCGGCCTGGGTTCGTCGAGGATGCGCGCATCAAAGCGCACGCCGTTCTCACCCAGGGAGACGACTTCGTCCCGGCGAATTTTTCCGCCCGGGCGAAGAAGCGCTCGCCACACCTTCGGCTCGACCTGCTTCAGAAAAAACGCTTCGACCTGGCCGCCTGTCTTGCGGCTGCCGAAAACGCGGGCGGGCAGAACCCTGGTATTGTTCAGAACAAGAACGTCTCCCGGCATGAGAAAATCTTCCAGGCCGCGGAACACGTGGTGAGAAACAGCGCCGCTTTCGCGCCCGACTTTCAAAAGCCTCGCGCTCGCGCGGTCCTCCGGGGGAAATTCGGCGATCAGCTCCTGCGGGAGGATGTAATCAAAATCAGAAAGCTTCATCGAACACGTAGAGGCGTTCACGCCACCTGCTCGCCCTTCAGAATTTCGGGCACGGGCCGGGCGTCGATACGGAGGCCTCCGTCATGCTCAATCTTGATGCTGTAAATCGTGCCGGGTAGAAAAAGCGAGCCGGGCGCCTCGATCTGGGCATTCTTAATACCGGCCTGCTCGCGCGCGCCGGGCTCAAGCGCGTAATTCCAGAAATTCCGCCACAGCTCCTGTTCGAATTTACTCTTGCCGTCTGAAACCGCATAGCCCGCCGGGACTTCCCCAGTTTTCGTGATTTCGAACTCCTGCGTTTTCGCGCCATCCAGCACAAAGGCCTTGGTAAAAAGATACGCGCTCTTTCCGCGCAGCCTGTTCCCGGCTTTGACCAGTTTGTCCTGAAAACGGATGACGAGCGACTGGAACTGGATAACATTGCCCTGGAACGTAAAGTACTTCGGCGCAAGCGGGCTGCCGGAGGCGTCGAACTCCAGAAATTTAATGGTCGTAGCGATTT
>CAZMMY010000313.1:0-2966 GCA_964567495.1 uncultured bacterium | reverse complement strand
AAGATTCTCGTGATCGGCGGCGGCCTTGCGGGCCTCATGACTACTATCAAGCTGGCCGAAGCCGGTTTCAGCATTGATCTTCTTTCCGTCGTTCCCTGCAAGCGTTCTCATTCAGTTTGTGCTCAAGGCGGCATCAACGCCTCGGTCAATACCAAGGGCGAGGGCGATTCGCCGCAGATCCATTTCGAAGAAACGATCCTCGGCGGCGACTTTCTGGCCAACCAGCCGATGGTGCTCGAAATGTGCCAGAACGCTCCGAACTTCGTTTATATGCTCGACCGCATGGGCGTGCAGTTCAACCGTACGCCGGAAGGTTTGATCGATTTCCGCCGTTTTGGCGGCACGCGCTTTCACCGCACCGCTTTCGCTGGCGCGACCACGGGCCAGCAGCTTCTTTACGCTCTGGACGAACAGGTGCGCCGTTTTGAGATTGAAGGCAAAGTCACACGGTACGAAGGCTGGGAATTTCTTTCTGCCGTGCTTGACGACTCCGGCATCGGCCGCGGCGTCGTGGCCATGAACCTGAACTCTTTCGAGATCCGCGCTTTCCGCGGCGACGCCGTGGTGTTCTGCACCGGCGGATGCGGCATGATTTACGGCCGTTCGACCATGTCCATGATCTGCACGGGCGCGGCTGCGGGTTCGCTTTTCAAACAGGGTGCCTGGTACGCCAACGGTGAATTCATCCAGGTCCATCCGACCGCGATCGCGGGCGAAGACAAGAACCGCCTGATTTCCGAAGCCGTGCGCGGCGAAGGCGGCCGGCTCTGGACTTACAAAGACGGCAAGCGCTGGTACTTCATGGAAGAGTGGTATCCGAAGTACGGCAACCTGGTGCCCCGCGACATCGCGTCCCGCGGCATTTTTAAGGTTGTGCGCGAACTCAAACTCGGCGTCGAGGGGAAGGACGTGGTTTACCTCGACATTTCCCATATTGACCCGAAGATCCTTAAGCAGCGCCTGGGCGGCATTCTGGAAATTTACGAAAAATTCATGAACGAGGACCCGAGCAAGGTCCCGATGCGCGTGTTCCCGTCGGTGCATTACACCATGGGCGGCCTGTACATCGACGCCAAGCACATGACGAATATTAAAGGCCTGCTTGCCGCAGGCGAATGCGATTACCAATACCACGGCGCCAACCGTCTTGGCGCGAATTCACTGCTTTCCTGCCTGCAGGGCGGCCTTGCTTCCGCGCGCTCCGTGGGCGAGTACACCCAGGGCCTGGATAAGTCCTCCGAAGACGTCAGCTCGAAATTTTTCGAGGACGCGGTCAAGCGGGAAGAGGCCCGCCAGGATGAAATCCTGCGCATGCACGGCAAAGAGAATCCGTACAAGATCTGGGAAGAGATGGGCGAGATCATGACCGATAACGTCACGGTTGTACGCTACAACAAGAAGCTGGAAGCCGCGGACCAGAAACTGCAGGAGCTTCAGAAACGCGCGCAGAGCATTAACGTAAACGATGTTTCCAAGTGGGCCAACCAGTCGGTTGTGTTTACGCGTCAGCTGTTCAATATGCTCGAGCTTGCCCGTGTGATTACACTGGGTGCGCTGGCCCGCAACGAAAGCCGCGGCGCGCACTACAAACCCGATTATCCAGACCGCGACGACGCCAACTGGCTCAAAACCACGATTGCCAAATACCGCCCCGGCGGCCCTGAGCTTTCTTACGAAGCTGTCGATACATCACTGTTGAAACCTCGTGAACGAAAGTATTAAAAGGAACTGAAAATGGCTGAACAGCGGATAATCAAGGTGAAGGTCAAGCGCCAGAATGGGCCGGATGACCACCCTCGCTGGGAGGAATTCCGGGTACCTTACCGCCCTTATATGAACGTTGTCATTCTTCTGCGCGAAATCCAGAAGAACCCCAAGACTTTCGACGGCACACCCACCACGCCCGTGGCCTGGGACGCCAGCTGTCTCGAGGAAGTCTGCGGCGTATGCACCATGGTCATCAACGGCAAGGTCCGCCAGTCATGCTCCGCGCTGGTCGACCACCTGGGCGACGAAATCACGCTTGAGCCTATGACCAAGTTTCCGCTGGTCCGCGATTTGTGCGTGGACCGCTCCCGTTTGTTCGAAACGCTCAAGCGCGTCAAAGCCTGGATCCCGATTGACGGGACGCACGCGCTCGGTCCCGGCCCGCGCATTTCTTCTGAACAGCAGCAGGAAGATTACGTTCTCTCAACCTGTTTCTCCTGCGGCTGCTGCCTGGAAGTCTGCCCGCAGGTTAACTCCAAGTCTGAATTTGTCGGCGCCATGTCTATCAGCCAGGCCCGTCTTTTCAACGACCATCCGCTCGGCAAGTCCACGGCCAAGGAAAGGCTTAAATCTTTGATGGGCCCGGGCGGCATTGAGGATTGCGGCAATGCGCAGAACTGCGTGAAGGCCTGCCCCAAACAGATCCCTCTGGTGACTTCGATTGCGGAAATCAACAAGCAGATCACGAAAAGTATTTTCTCCCTCCTTAGCGAGTAAGAAACCGCAGAGAATTCTCCGCGGCGCAGCGCCTCCTATTTACATTCCCATAACAGGCAAAAAGGTTTTTGTGGACCCGTCTGCCCGCGTACTTGGGCAGGTCACAATTGGCGATTATTCAAGCGTCTGGCCCGGTGCTGTGCTTCGCGGCGATATCAACAAAATCAAAGTTGGTAGATATACCAATATCCAGGACCTCAGCCTCCTGCATGTCGAAAGTAACAGCGCCTGCGTGCTGGGGGATTACGTCACGGTCGGCCATCAGGTGTGCCTGCACGCCTGCACGGTCAAAGACAAGTCGCTGGTCGGCATCGGCTCCATTGTGCTGGACGGAGCCGTGATCGGAGAGGGCGTGATTCTCGGAGCGGGAAGCCTGGTCACGCACGGGCAGACGCTGAAAGACGGTTCGCTTTATTTCGGCAGGCCGGCTAAATGGGTTAGAGCGCTTAGCCGGAAGGAAATCGAGGGCCTGAAACAGTGGG
>CAZMMY010000312.1:0-2966 GCA_964567495.1 uncultured bacterium | reverse complement strand
CGTCCATGACGAGTCCCACGTTCTTATCGAGCGCCGGGACTTCCTTGAGGATAGTCTGCTCCGGGATATTCACGGGGCGGATGGTGTGGCAGCCCGTAAAAACCAGCAGGAAAAGCGGCAAAAGAAGAAAACCTTTTTTCATTTCACTCTCCTTAGTCTACTTGCTGCGCCTGAAGGAACATGGCCTTCTCCAGTGCGACGAAGAAATCCTGGTACGTTTCGGGAGCTTCCACTGCTTTATAACCGTACTGAGCGTTGGCCCTGACAATCATGTATTTTTCGCCCTTGGGCCGTACCGTTACCGTCATCTTGATCGCCACATTACGGAAAAACCGGGTTCCTGTGACTGAGCCCAGCACGAGGTCCGCGTTCTCAACCAGGAAATCCAGGTCCTGCAGCGTCGCGATCACCGCGCGCATGGTCTTTTCCTTGTCAGCAGTCTCAAACTGGCGGGATTGAATACTGCGGAGCGCCACCTGACTTTGGTCGCTTTCCAGCACCTGACGCGGCGTCCCGGTCGCGCAGCCCGTTAAAAAAACCAGCAGTAAAAGAGCGGCCCTCTTGCGCTTCATATCCTGTGCTCCTCTAAGAATACGGACTTGGAAAGTTTATCGAAGAACCCGGCGTAAAGGTCGTCCTGCGCGAGCGTCTCGATCCTCGACATCTGGCCCGACATGGTCCAGACCATGCGCTGAAAGCTGACGCGCACCAGCACCTTGCTGCCATCCGAGCTTTTCTGCGAAACTACGCTGGCCCGGATCTTCTGATTCTTCTCGACGTCATTGTAATAATTGTAGGAGCCGGTGCCGCCCGCCGCGGCAAGCGCAGTCAAGAGCGTGGCCGTAACCAGTTGGCCGCCATTATCTACTTCCCGGTCTTTTGAAGCAAAAATCACGCCCAGTTTGGATTCGCCTTTATCGATCGTAAAACCGAGGTCCTGCAGAACACCCGAGCATGCGGAAAGAATTTTTTCCTCATCTGTTGTTTCGTACTGTCGGGTCTGCTGCTGACGCTTGAAGAGATGGTCGGGAGGGAGCCTCAAAACGTCAGGCGGGATCGTGAGGCATCCGCTGACGAACAAAGCAAGCGCAGCGACGGCCGCGTATCCCGGCCCGCACGGCTTAGAATTTTGAGGAGTGATAGGCAAAGTCCCGGACCTTCCCCTCTGCGTCAAACTTCACGACCACGGTCAAAGTCCGCTGCTGTTTCGAAATCGAACCTGCGTCACGCGAAGCGCCGATCAAAATCAGCGTGCCGTAACCGGAGCTTTGCGAATAAGTCACGTCCGAAGCCACTTTATCGTAAACCCAGACTTCCCGGCGCTCCTCGTCGGTCGTCACCATGTTCGGGGAACCCAGCACCTGGATCACGCTGGCGGAAGGCATGCCTACGCGGATTTCACGCTGCACGGTCCCCACGCTCAGGCGGTCGCCCGTATCGTCCTGCACGCGGTCGCGGTGTTTGGAGGCGGACATACAGCCAGAGAGGGCTAGCACCATAATAATCGAGATAAGCTTTTTCATAAATTCCTCCTGAATAGATAGGACTGCGATATAAAGAAGCGCCGGATTCCGGCCCCGGGACAGCTAATACTACAAGGAAAAATCCCTCGATTCACTGAATATTTACAGCTGTTTTTCAGGTCCAAAAAAATGACTATTCCTGCTAATTTCTGTCAATTAGATTGGCCCGATTCTGACCGCTATAACCAGGCGCGGCGGAACAAACGCGTTAAGGCCAGATTCAGGAAACAGACTTGAGGATGGAAAGAATTTTCGGGTGAAGCCGCGCGTTTGCGCCGAGCAGGCCGCGATTCCGGGCAAGGGTACGGCCCTGGGTAAAATCGAGCGCTGCGCCGTCGCTGTCAGTCAGGATGCCGCCGGCCTCCTCGATCATGACAAGCCCCGGCGCCTGGTCCCAGATCTTTTCCCGGTATTCCGGGCTCTTGGGCGGAAGAAGCCTCAGAAAAAAATCCGCGGCACCCGAAGCAAGCATCACATGTTTCGCGAGGCTGCTCATTTCAACCGGCGGCCGGGTCACCTTGCCGCTCTCGAGCAGTTTCCGGGTTTTATCGACATCCATATGCGCTTCGTCCGCCGAGCGGAGCAGCACGGATTGCGAAACATCGCCGCAAGCGGAAACCTTCAGGGGGCAGATATCCCCGTCCCGCTTGAGGGGCATAAACCATGCGCCCTTACCCTTTTCAGCGAAAGCGAGGGTCCCTTCCCCGCCGACATCCGGGGTGCGGGCGTCCTTCAAATTAGGGCAGGCCAGCACCCCAAGCCGCACCGCTCCGTTTTCAAGAAGAGCCATGGCGACCGCATATTGGTCCTGGCGCAAAAATCCTTTCGTGCCGTCGATCGGGTCAAGCACCCAAAATCGGCCGCCCGGCTCCGCCCCGCCGCGGTCGATCAGAGCGAGAACATCCTGAGCAGAGGCTTCGGGCAAAAATCTGCGCACGTATTTCTGCACATTTTCCCAGAGCCCCGCATTTTTAATGTCGCGCAGCTCCTGGGCGTCTTCTTCTCCGACCAGCGGATCGTCCGGGAATACCCGCTGAAGCCTGGCCGAAATCAAAGCCTGCACAGAAAAATCAGCGACCGAAACAGGAGACTTGTCGAGTTTTACTATAGAGGGGTTGACGAGCTCAATACGCACCGACTCCGCAAGAATAGCGGCTTCACGTGCCGTCTGCAGCGCAAAACGAAGCTCCGGAGAAAAGCGTGATAAATCCATAAACGAATAATACCGAATCCTTCACCAACTTCAAAGAAGGAATTTAAAATAATAACCGGCGCGAAAACTCAAACTAATTCCGTCCGGGCTTGCAGCGCTATGGGCCCTGCGCGGCCTTTCCGAACCCTACTCTTTTGTCGCTAAAATAATATCCTGATAACTCAAAAAATTCTTTCTTCCGCACCACGAGCCATAGCATCGTCGCGATGATCGAGCTGATCTCCCCGCAG
>CAZMMY010000311.1:0-2968 GCA_964567495.1 uncultured bacterium | reverse complement strand
GCAGGGTGTTTTCCAGGGCCTTCCCGTGCCGTTCACGGCCACGCGCTACCATTCGCTGCTCGTCGAAAAGAAAAGCCTGCCGAATGAACTCGAAATGACCGCATGGACCAGGGCAGGTGAAATCATGGGGCTCCGGCATAAGAAACTCCCGGTCTGGGGCGTGCAGTTCCATCCGGAGTCTATCCTGACGCAGGAAGGCATGAATATCCTGAAAAACTTTCTTAAACTGTCCAAAAAACGCTGATGAATATTTCACCGGCATTTTCCAGGCTCCTCCAGGGCGAGTCGCTCAGCCGTTATGAATCCCTGCGCCTGTTCGACCGCATTTTTAAAGGCAAGGTTCCCGAAACACAGGTCAAAAGCCTGCTCGTTCTTCTCGCAGAAAAAGGTGAGACTGCGGACGAAGTCCTTGGATGCCTTGAGGCCCTGAGACAGCATGAACCTGCGGCACGGGGTTCAGCAGGACTGCTCGATACCTGCGGCACGGGCGGGGACAAAAGCTATTCGCTTAACGTTTCCACGCTGGCTGCACTGACCGCCGCGGGAGCGGGATGCAGGATCGCCAAGCATGGCAACAGGGCCTTTTCGTCCCGCTGCGGCAGCTCGGACCTGCTGGAAGCTTTTGGAGTCAATCTCAATTCCCCGCGCGCTGCCATGGCCCGCTCGATCAAAAAACACGGCATCGGTTATTTTCACGCTCCTTCGCACCACCCCGTGATCGGGCGCTTTCAGGCGCTGCGCAAAAACCTGAGGATCAAAACCATTTTCAATTTACTGGGCCCTCTTTCCAACCCCATGAAAATCGAAACGCAGATGGTGGGCGTGGCCAACGCTGCGGCGTTTAACCTTTACGTTTCGATACTGAAAAAGTCCGGCATCAAGCGCGCGCTGGTGGTTTATGGCGACGGCCTGGACGAAATTTCCTGCTGCGCACCCACGCTCGCGGCGCTCATCGAAAAAGGAAAGGCGAGAATATTCGAAATCGATTATAAGAAAGCCGGACTCCGCACGGTTTCTCCTGCCGCAATGCGCAGCCGCTCCCTGAAAGAAAGCAAGTCCCGGTCCGAGAAAATCCTGAATGGCCAGGAAAAAGGTCCGGCGCTCGACCTCATCCTGCTCAATGCCGGCGCGGCAATCTGGACCGCGGGGAAAGCGCACACGCTCGGTGAAGGAATTGAAAATGCCCGCGTTTCTCTTAAAAGCGGAAAGGCCCTTGCTGCCTTGAAAGCGCTGGCCGCGGAGTCCTGGAAATGATCCTCAACGATATCCTGATTCACAAGAAAAAAGACCTCGAGGAACTGAAGGCCCGTTTTCCGCTCCACCGTCTGCGGGACGCGGTGGAAAGCAAGCCTCGCACGGGCGTACGCTCTTTCCGCAAGGCCGTCACAGCGGGCCGGGATCTTCGCCTTGTCTGTGAAATCAAAAAAGCATCGCCTTCCGAGGGCGTCATCCGGGAAGATTTCCAGCCGCTCCGGATTGCGAGTGTTTACGAATACGGCGGCGCGGTCGCTATTTCCGTTCTGACTGAACCTCACTTTTTCAAAGGCCGGCCCAGCTATCTAAAGACCGTCCGCCAGGTCACGACTATTCCGATCTTGCGCAAGGATTTCATTTTTGAAACCTATCAGCTTTATGAGAGCGCACTGCTTGAGGCCGACGCATTTCTTTTGATAGCATCCATCCTGACTGAAGCCGAGCTGCGCAGCCTGATTGAACTTGGAAAGAAGCTTCAGATGGACCCGCTCATCGAGGTCCACACCGAGGAAGACTTGAAAAAAGCCCTGGGCGCGGGCGCTGAAATTATCGGTATCAATAACCGCGACCTTAAAACTCTTTCCGTCGACCCCATGCGAGCCCAGAAACTTCTGCCGCATATTCCAAAAGGCCATCCGGTTATCGCGGAAAGCGGCTTCACCCGCCACGAAGAACTTCTCGAATACAAGAGCCTGGGTATTCAAACCTTTCTGATCGGCAGTGTTTTCATGAAGGCGGACGATATCGGCGCCAAGCTGAGTGAAATGCTGGGGCGGGACAAGAAATGGAAAAAAGCGTAACCAAAGTCAAAATCTGCGGCAACACAAATCCCGAAGACGCGAAGCTCGCGGCCTCGCTCGGCGCGGACTATCTCGGCCTGATTTTCGCCGAGAGCAAGCGCAAGATCACGCATGAAACCGCCCAAAAAATCATGCGGGCCCTGCCGGACTTCAAAAATTTTGTGGGCGTTTTCATGAACCAGCCCAAAAAAGAAGCTGAAGAAATCATCAAAAAAACCGGCATCAAAATCCTGCAGTTCCATGGAGAGGAAACCGCGCTTTACTGTTCTTCATTTATGGGAAAAGGGGTTCAGGTCATCAAGACTTTCCGCATCAAGGACGAGATGAGCCTGAAGCGTATCGATGAATACGACGTCACATCCTTTCTTTTCGACACCTACAGTAAGGACGAAGGAGGGGGCTCGGGCAAGACATTCGACTGGTCTTTGATCTGTGACAGGCCCTATGTACACGAAAAACTTTTCCTTGCCGGCGGGCTCAACCCCGAGAATGTGTGCGGGGCCATCAGGCAAATCCATCCTTACGCGGTCGATGTGGCCAGCGGCGTCGAAAAAGCTCCGGGGATAAAAGATCCCGAAAAACTCAAAAGATTCATGCAGCAGGTGCAGGAAGCTTGCCATGCCCAAAAACCTCCCGTTCGTTCTTAAGCTTCTCCAGAACCTGGAGAAAATCGACCAGGCGACTCTCAAGAAATACCTCTATGACCTTGCCGTCCAGGGCGATCTGTACGAAACCATGCTGGACGAGCTGCAGGAGGGCGTCATGCTGATCAACGTGGAAGGAAAGATCGCGTACTTCAACGCGCCTGTTTCCTCGCTGCTCGGGCTTCCGCAGAACGCCAGATCCGACATGGACCTCAGCGCGCTTGCGGACGAGGCCTTCGCCGCCTCAGTGCTGAAGGCGGTCAAAAGCCA
>CAZMMY010000310.1:1967-2977 GCA_964567495.1 uncultured bacterium | reverse complement strand
ACCCAACTCCGTCTATGACACGGACGCCCCTACCGCGGATGCGGCCATCTTCGCTTCCGCGCACTGCCAGCACGAAATTCTCCGGAAGGTTCTGCGTCTGGCCCGCAACCTTTACTTCCGAGCGGCCCGTATCTGAAGCCCTGCGGTCGTAAATAAAATTGAACTCCGACGAGCTTGCTTTCTCCAGCTCCGCTTCCGCAGCAGGGGCTGAAGCATTCAGGTTCCCGGCAGAGAGCGCGGCTTCGGGCTGGCCGGAAAGCGAAGTCAGCGCACCCTCATTATAGGCGGCGCCCGCGAGCGTAGTGACATGGGCAAAATTCCCCCAGTCGACACCCAGCCGTCCGCCCGGATGGCGCCCCCTCACGCGGAACGCCAGAGAAACGATCTGAGCGCTGTCAATTTCATCGAAAACAGAAGGGTCGATCCTGTATTTCTTTTCTCCTGCACTAATCCCGGCTAAAAGAACCCGGTCCGTTCTGCCGTTCGCATCCGTGACTTCGAAATAAGCTTCGGAAACTCCGGTGCCGTAATCAGTCAGGCTGACTACCAGGCCTTCGGGATACAGAGCATCCAGATCCAGGCTTTCGACTGCGCCTGTGGAAGGATCGTCATAAATGACGGTGCTGCGGCCCCACGAAGTCGTGTTGAAAAGAGCAAGATTCAGGATTGCCGAAGATGAGGACTTCAGCGAATGCCCCGCACTGCTGTAATCCGCGCCGCCTGAGGAATTGACCGTCGAAACATCCGAGACCAAAAACGGTTTCTTGCCGCCGGGCAGCGCAGGAAGCGGCGTGATATCGGGGTTGGTATTGTCCGCGGTCACGGATGGGACATAATCGTAATCTCCCCACTTGATGTAAAGCGAGTGCCCGATATGCCGGCCTTCCACACCGATTGCGATCCTGCTGATTTTCGAAACATCCACGCCGTCGAAAAGCGAAGTCTGGATTTTATACCGCTGGCCCTGGGCCGTCAGGCTGCCCAGACGCACGCGGTCCGTTTTACCGGTG
>CAZMMY010000310.1:0-1957 GCA_964567495.1 uncultured bacterium | reverse complement strand
GGAAGAAATCATCGGTCGAGAGCTCCAGCACCAGGCCGCCGGGAAAAGCCGAAACCAGGCTGATGTGTTCGACAGCGCCGGTCGAGGGATCGTCATAATTGACCGCGGCCGCGCTCCAGGAATGAGTGTTGAATCCATACATAAAAAGCTCGGCGTCGTTCTTCGAGGAAAGGAGGATTTCCCCGCTCGCGAAATCATTCGAGGCCTCGCCTTTCAGTTCAGGGCGGTAACCCGTTGAAAGCGGCGGCAGCCCGCTGATAGGCGGATTGGCCCCGTCAGGCTGGACCAGCGGGATGTATTCAAAGTTTCCCCACTTCACGTTCAGCGACTGATCGACGTGGATGCCTTCCGTACCGATGTCGATCGCGCGGATTTTGGTCATATCGATGCCGGTGAAAGCGCTTGCCGGTATTTTCCAGCGTTTTTCGGAAGCCGCGACGCCGCGCAGGATGACCCGGCTCTTCTGCCCGTTTGCGTCAGTCAGCTCAAGCACCGCCTGCGTCAGGTCCGGGCTCGAAAGCTCCAGCACCAGCCCCGAAGGAAAAGCCGTGCCGTAATTCAACGTCTCGACCGGTCCAGTCGCGCCGTTATCGTAATCAAGGCGCATGAAACCCCATGAGAAGGAAGTGAAAAGACGAAAAAAAACAGAAGCCTCGGCTGCCGAAGAAAGCGTCACATCTGCGCTGCTGAAGTCCGGGCTTGCAGCGTTATGAGGAACAGGCGCCCTGCCAGTAGATGTGACAGGCGCTGGCGTGATCGAAGGGTTCGTCGGATCGGGATCGATCTCAGCCGGAGGATCGGCGCGGTAAAATTCGAGCTTGTAATAATCCTCTGTTTTTTCACGCGCAGCCAGCGCCTCGATTTCCGCGGCATGTTCCGCGGCAGGATCGGTATAACGGCTTATTTCAGCCTTTACCGCGTCCAGGCTAGAGACCCCGCTCACCCCGCTGCCGCCATAACGGACGATACTCGCCCGGCCAGCGTCATCAAGGCTCAGAACATATTCCTCGCCGCCCCGCGCGGCTGCGCCATTCAGGTCGGTAGAACTCGGAAGCAGATCGCCTTTCGGCTGCGTGTGAAGCAAAAACTCTGCGGCATTCACAAGGCCCGCAAAAGCCGCGGTCACGCTGAGGCGCGCTTGTTCGTGGCTGGTGAACAGAACCGCAGCTCCCTTGACGACCGCAAGACCGTATTCCCATGCCTGGCCTGCGAGCTTTAGAAGGTCCGCTTTCGTGACTTTTTCAACAACGGCCGCGGCAAAACCTTTGGCTGCGTTCAGGGCTTCAAGCGCTTTTTCAAAAGATTTTTTTTTCAGCGATGCATCTTCCGTGCTTTCTTCCGCTTCTTCATCCCCTTCGCTTTCAAACGCGGCGGTGATGTCCGCTTTTTTCAGCGGCCCTTCCTGGAGGAAATCCGTGGAAAGATTCTGCGGCAGCGGAAGCGCTTGGGAAACTTCGGGAGCTGCAGGCGCAGACTTTTCACGCGTTAAATTGGGAGCCTGTGAAATCTCTTCGGGGAACTGGGCAAAGGAAAGGGTCTGGAGGTTAAGAAAAAAAATCGCCGTCAGAAGGGCGAGCCATCTTTGATTGTACTCAAAAAAGCTTTTTCTCTTCATATTCCCCCGGAAAAAAACGCACACAATTATAGCCTTACTTTAAACTTTAATAAAGTTTAAAATGAAAATATTTTAATCTTGAATAAAGGTACCTCCGGGGGGTGCTAGCCTTTGATATCTAATGGGGGGAATTGCTATAGGGCTCCCCGGGGCGGTGGAAGCCCCGGGGATTCGCCTCAGTCGTTGCGGGATTCAATCAAAATCAGGTGGTAGCCGAACTGGGTCTTGACCGGCCCCTGAGTCTTGCCGACTTCTGCAGAAAACACGACCTTATCGAACTCCGGAACCATCTGGCCGCGGGAAAATTCACCGAGGTCTCCGCCCTGTTTGCCCGACGGGCAC
>CAZMMY010000309.1:0-2982 GCA_964567495.1 uncultured bacterium | reverse complement strand
CCTGGCGCTTCCCGCAAACGCGAGTATTTTCGGTTTCATAGACGCACCCGTTTTCAGGTTTATTCAGGCGATTTCGTCCCGACCATTATATCGCTTTTAGTCAAGCTGGGGGCCGTGCAGTTCTACGGGCTTGGCGGCGCCGCCCTTGACCCTCAGGTTCAGCATCTCGACGAACACAGAGAAAGCCATGGCAAAGTAGATATAGCCCTTGGGGATGTGGTGATGGAAGCCCTCCGCCACCAGGCTGACGCCGATCAGGAGAAGAAAGCTCAGGGCGAGCATCTTAACCGTGGGGTGCCGATGCACAAAGGAACTGATCGCGCCGGCAAAGATCAGCATGAACCCGACCGCGATGACGACGGCCGCAACCATGACTGATATCTTGTCGGACATACCGACCGCTGTAATGACGGAGTCAAGAGAGAACACAATGTCCAGCATGATGATCTGGGTAATAATGTTCCAGAAAGGGGCTTTTTTACCGCCGCCCCTGGCGGCCTCGTGCCCCCCCTCCAGTTTCTCATGGATCTCGTGCGTGCTCTTGGCCAGAAGGAAAAGCCCGCCGGAAAGAAGGATCAGGTCGCGGACGGAAATCGAGCGGCCGAACGCCTCGAACAGCGGTTTTGTAAGCCCCATGACCCAGGTGATGGAAAACAGAAGGGCGATACGCATCAGCATCGCCAGCGCCAGGCCGATGTTGCGCGCCTTGGTCTGTTCGGCCGCGGGCAGCTTGCCCGTCAGGATGGAAATGAAAATAACATTGTCAATGCCGAGCACAACCTCAAGAACGGTCAGCGTCAAAAGGGCGATCAGCGATTCAGGGCTGAAGATTTCCATCGAAGGCCTGCCTTATATTAAGGGGTTATTTTGAAGCCGGGGTTTTACGCGGAATGTCACCGTTCAGCGCGGCCTGCACGATGGATTTGACGCTGTCAGAGAAGTCTTTGGTCAGGACCCACTTGAGATAGCCGGGGTCGGCCTTGACGATTTCATCAAGCGAAAGCTTGCGCCCGTACTTCCCGAACATGGGGTAAAGCCTGCCGTTCCACCAGCAGAACTTGCGTTCGTCGTCGTAAAAATCCATCAGGGACTCGTACTGAAACTGTTCCAGCACGGAAAGGTCCTGGCAGCCCGCGCCATATTTTTCGACCTGTTTCGCCAGGATGTCGTAGACCGCCTCACTGTCGGCCAGCGCGGAATGCGCGCCCACCAGCTCCCTGCCGCAGTAAAACTGGAACGCGGCAGAGAGGTCACGCTTCTCGTTTAAATGATAGACCTTCTGAGCGTCATAGACCTTGCGTTCTTCCCATTCAAAGCGGATGCCGCATTCCTGCAGCTCGCGGCGAAGCAGGACCAGGTCAAAACGCTCCACGTTGAAGCCCGCGAGGTCGGAGTCACCGATGAAGGCGAATATCTTGGAAGCAACTTCCTTGAAGTAGGGCGCGTTTTTGACGTCTTCGTTGCTGATGCCGGTGAGTTCGCTCACCACCGCGGAAATCGGCATCCCGGGGTTAATCCGGGTGTGATAGGTTTCCTTGGCGCCTTCAGGCGAATATTTAATGAGCGCGATTTCGATAATTTTGTCTTTCTCGACCCACACGCCCGTAGTTTCGAGATCGAGCACGACCAGCGTTTTTTTGATCTTCATGAATGCAGAATTCCCCCGTCGTCCCGCTCCCTGCGTTTGCAGGCAGAAGCCGGACTGACTGAACGGGTATTATAATTTTGTTTGTTCCGTAATGCTACGGGTTTCGTGGAGCGGAAATCAGGAAGAAGCGCTTGAAAGGGGCGAAGAACCCTCGTCGTCCCAGCCCTGTTTTTTCATGGCCGCGCGCGGGTCTTTGCGGGAAACCGCAGGATCCTTGCCGATCAGCCGCAGGGCCTGCGCATTTTCAGCCGGAGGATTTTCAACCGGGGCAGTTTCAGCATGGCCGGCCGATGGAACGGCCAGGGCCAAGAAAAGCATAAGCGCAGGGAAAATCCCGGCGCGGTGTTTTACAGAGAGGACCATGCCTCAACAGTACGCTATGCCGCAGGCAAAAGCAATGAACCCGCCGTATTTCTTTTGTATAGCGCAGGGGCCTAAAACTTCTGGTGCCCGGTCGGCTCCCCCTCCGCCGTGAAATAAAAGTACTCGCTGGACGAAGGATGGAAGGACACGCTGATCAGCTCCCCGGCGCGGTAGTACTTGCCCCGGCTGGTGCACAGCTTGTAGCAGTAGATGTACGCGGCCCGCGGGTAATCGGGCGCGGAGAATATCCTGAACGAATGCGTGCTGCCGTCCGCGTTGTAAAAAACAGTGCCGGCAGGAAGGCCTTCTCCACTGAGGCTTGAAACGACGTAACTGCCGTCCGGCTCGCCTGTCATGAACCGGTTTTTGACCTGCGCCCGCCCTTTGGATTTTTTCAGAGCCTTCTGATTCTCTTTTTGTTCCGGGTCGGAAGCCGGAAACTGCCCGACGTCCGCGGTAACTTTAAGGAACTTGAATGCTTCAGCCTTCGCCTGTTCAGGGGTCCAGCCGCGCTCCGGAGGCGCGCTTCTTTTTTTTGCGATCTGGGCCATGCCCTCCAGGGCCGTCTCGTTCTTCGGGTCTTCTTCAAGGACCTTTTTCAGGTCAGCTTCGGCTTCGTCCAGTTTATTCAGCCGGAAATAAACCCGGGCGCGCTGCTCATGGATAAACTGTGCATAGTTCGGGTCGCGCTCAAGCGATACGGTGTAATCGCTCACTGCCTGGCTGAATTTACCGAGATTTGCGTAGCAATAACCCCGGCTCCAGTAAACGTTGGGATAATCCGGCTTCAGATCCAGAACCCTGGTGTAGTCCTCCACCGCGTCTTCATGGCGCTCCAGCGCGGAATAACTGGCCGCGCGGAAAAAATATGCTTCGGGCGACGGCGACTTTTCAATCGCCCGGGTAAAAGCCCCGGCGGCCTCTTCGTACTTTTTCCTTCCGAAAAGGGCCTTGCCTTCATCGATAGGTTC
>CAZMMY010000308.1:2522-2985 GCA_964567495.1 uncultured bacterium | reverse complement strand
TTTCTCGTAGGCATACGCCAGGATCAGGCCCAGCACGAAAATCGGCCAGAATGCGAAGCTGTTCTCGTGGATAAAAGCAAAGAATGAGGCCGACACGACCGCGGCGGCGGCCGCGCCAAAACGGCTTTTCAGAATGTTGTAGCAGAAGCCGCGGAAGAACAATTCCTCGAACACGGGGCCCAGCATGGCCGCAAGGATCACGGAAAAATTAACGAGCGCCTCGGCCTTTTTGTCTTCTTCCAGAAACACGTTGACCAGAGGGTGGGGCGGCGGCTCGTATTTGAAAAGCTGGGCAATGGCCAGCAGCACCAGCAGAAGCACCAGAAAAACAGGCAGAATCGCGGCGTAGGCCCCCACAGCGAAACCGATTTCTTTGCCCGGGTTTTTGCTCGGGATCTGCAGGCCCAGATCGCGAATGTGGCCTCCCGACTGGCGGACGATTTTGAACATGAACCAGACACAG
>CAZMMY010000308.1:0-2512 GCA_964567495.1 uncultured bacterium | reverse complement strand
AACCGTATGAAAAACCATGTAGAAGTTGAGGGACGGGGCCTTGTCCGTGAAGTTCCTGAGCACCGCCATGGTCGCACCCATAGCGAAGCTGCCGGTGATAAACAGAAGCACGACTTTTGCGATCATGCTTAATTTCCACGGTGTAGTGACCGGCGCGGGCGGCGGGGCGTCGAGCGAATCTCGGAAGGACGGCCGCGCTATAAAAATGGCGTCGATAAAAATCCCGGCAAGGAAAAACAGTCCGAAAAGGCCCGTGACCAGCCCGATATTCCGGGCTTCATCCGGATGGTCTTTGAGGTATTCCTGGATATTCCCCTTCTCCTTGATCTGCTCCTGGAGCTTTTTCTCGGCCTGCTTGAACTGCTCGACCTGGGGCGTGGTTTCCCCCGTCTTTTTATCCACATTGGGAGACAGCCACATGAAAAGCATGATCACAGAGACAAGGATGGCGAGAAAAGCGTACTTTTTGTCGCCTTCGAAAAATTCCTGGAGCTTTCTGATCATACCCCGAAGAGTTTCCTGGCGTTCGCGGTAGTCTTCGCGGCAAGATCGTCCATGCTGATGCCGTGGATCTCGGCCGCCACAGCCGCGGTCTCCAGCATAAGCGAAGGGTCGTTACGCTTGCCGCGCATGGTCTGAGGAGGAAGAAACGGGGCGTCGGTCTCAAGAACCAGGCGGTCGATCGGGCAGGCTTTGCAGGCCTCACGCAGCTCGTCGTTCTTTTTGTAGGTCAGCGGGCCGGCAAAGGAAATGTAAAAGCACAGTTCGAGGAACTTTTTCATTGTTGCGGCGTTAGAGGAAAAACAGTGCATGACACCCGTCCAGCTCTTTCTGCGGGCCTGAAACACGGCCGCCAGGTCCTCATAGGCGTCGCGGCAGTGGATAATGAGCGGCTTGCCGATGATCTGATAGAAATCAAGAAACGCGTTCAGTATCAGTTTCTGCTTGTCGCGCGGTGAATGGTCCCGGTAGTAATCGAGGCCGATCTCCCCGATCGCGACCACACGCGGATGCTTCAGGAGCTCCGCAATCTCTGCGACATGCGCAGGCTCGGTGTTCGCTGTGTCGTTCGGATGGATGCCGGCCGCAGCATAGACGAAATCATATTTCTTCGCGTACTCGAGCGACTTCTTCGAGCTTTCAATGTCGGTGCCCACGTTCACGAAATAATCGATACCCGAAGCCTTGAGACCGGCGATCAGCGGGTCGCGGTCCTGATCATAATCCGGACAATGCAGGTGGGCATGGGTGTCGAACAACCCCATTATTTTTTCTTTCCAGGTTTGGGTTCCGCCGATGTGCCGTCCTTCTTTTCCTCTTCCATGCGGGGGAAAAGTGCCTCTCCACGCTCGATCAGGTGATCCGGGGAAACAAATGGTTTGGCAAAATCAGCAGGGCTGAGCCCCTGCCCGATCTTCTCGCGGATGCCGAGCCGGCTGAGGACCTGGCCGGCCTTGTCCGGAAGAAACGGCAGCATGGCGGCGCAGGCGTGGGCGACGCTTTCGGTCAGGACAAACAGGGTCTTGGCCAGCTCCCCGGCTTTCGCAGGGTCTTTGGCCAGCGTCCAGGGTTTCTGTTCTTCCACGAAAAGGTTGCAGCGCTTCAGCACTTCGAAAATGACATCGAGAGCCTGGCGCGGGTCGTAGTCATCCATGGCCTTTTTGACTTTTCCGGGAAGGGCAAATGCGAGCTTCAAGACTTCGTTGTCGAGATACGGCGCTTCCTGTTTTGGAATTTTTCCTCCGAAATATTTTTCGAGCATCGTAACAACGCGGAACCAAAGATTTCCAAAATCATTCGCCAGATCCGTCGTGTAGCGCTCGGCCATCAGATCTTCCGAGAAAGCCCCGTCCTGCCCCAGCGTCACTTCGTGCAGGAGGAAATACCGGAACGCGTCCACGCTGTACTTGGCGCAGAGCTCAACCGGGTCGACGGCGTTGCCGCGGGACTTGGAGACTTTGGCGCCGGACATCGTCCACCAGCCGTGGGCCAGGATCTTTCTGGGCATGGGAAGGTCGAGCGCCTTCAGCATGATGGGCCAGTAAACGGCGTGCTGGCGAAGGATGTCCTTGCCGACAACGTGCACGTCCGCGGGCCAGGTTTCGTCGAACTGCGCTTTGTCCGCCGGGTAGCCTGCGGCGCTGATGTAATTGATGAGCGCGTCGAACCACACGTAGACCACGTGGTCCTTCGAGTTCGGGTAATCGATGCCCCAGGAGAGCCGGGCGCGCGGGCGCGTGATCGAAAGGTCTTCAAGCGGTTCGCGCAGAAAACCGAGGATTTCATTGGTGCGGATCTCGGGCTGGATGAAACCGGGGTTCTTTTTAATGTAGTCGATCAGCCAATCCTGATACGCCGACAGCTTGAAGAAATAATTGTCCTCGGCCAGCTCCTGCACGTCGCGGCCGCAGTCGGGGCACTTGCCTTCTTTCAGCTGGAGCCGGGTCCAGAAGGATTCACACGGCGTGCAGTACCAGCCCGTATAAGTCGCCTTGTAAATCTTTCCCTGCTT
>CAZMMY010000307.1:0-3020 GCA_964567495.1 uncultured bacterium | reverse complement strand
AAATCCCTTTTTCCTGGCGGACGATTTTGAAAATAGACTTCGAAAGATCGACGTTCTCATTCATGATGCGCAGGCCGAAAATGCCGGGTTCGGTGTGGCTGCCGTCGTAAAAAAGGCTGGAGGTTTTTTCAGGCTTGTCATGCTCGCCGCGGAAAAAGAGCCGGGTCACGGTGCCGCCCAGCGAAGAGAAGTCGATTTCATACGCGGGGGTTTCCGCGCGGACAAGAGCAGGGGGAGCAGGATTTTCCAGGAAAGAACCCGCCGCAGAAGCAACCGCAGAAGCAGCTGTCTGGCTGGCCGGCGCCGCAGCCTTGAGGGCTTCGTCCGGAACTCCGGGCGCTGCCGGGGCGCTCTGCTGGGCCGTGATCTCAACCGGCCCGGGCTTGATAATGCCGAGCATTTTCATGATCTTCGGATAGCCGAAAAGAATGAGAAGGGTCAGGGCAAAAGCGACGAAGTAGTTCTTATCCATCCTCGGATCTTCTTTTTTACTCAACGGGGTCAAAGCCTCCAGGGTGAAGGGGCTGGCATTTCAAAAGCCTGAGCGCAGAAAGAAAAAGCCCGCGCAGAACGCCTTTTTTCAAAACAGCCTGCTCCGCATATTCAGAACAAGAGGGATAAAAACGGCAGTTTTCGCCGAGATACGGAGAAACCGTTTTTTTGTACCCGCTCAATATTCCTGCAAAAAATTTTCTCAATTTAAAATTCCAAGCTTTGAAAAATGCGCCAGCATTTCTTTTTCGATTTCACCGTAAGTCGGGGCGGCGCCTTTGCCTGCCGCCCTGAAAAGAACCAACGTGCCCGGTTTCAGGCTGCCTTGATTTTTCCGGAATGCTTCACGAATCCTGCGTTTCCACAGGTTTCGAGCCGTCGCCCTTAAATTCACTTTTTTGCTGACCATGACCGCTATCATGGGCCGCCCGGCGCTTTCGCGGTCCAGGACGCGCAGCTCGAGAAAAAGGCCTTTCGCGCGGCGGCCCTTTTTCATGAGATCGTCGAAATCTTTGCGCTTGCGAATGCGCTGATCCGGTCGCAGAGAGGCCGTCATCAACCGAGCGGAGATCCCGTAACCGGAATCTTAATCAGGATAAATGGGGATAAGACGTTTCCGGCCCTTTTTCCTGCGGCGGGCCAGGACCTTGCGGCCACCGGCGCTGCGCTTACGGGCGAGAAATCCGTGCTTATTGCGGCGTTTTCTTTTGGAAGGCTGATAAGTTCTTTTCACTGTTTGCTCTTTTTCTGTAAGTTTTGCTTACGCTTTGGCTTGTACTGTTGTCAGCGGGGGATTATAACAAAAATGGCGCGGCTGTCCAAAAGGATAATTTCCCTGCTCCGCATGAATTCGGCTAAAAAATCCAATAAATAGCGTGACTTTTGACGAGGTGCGGGTAAAATAGCCTTCACTGGGTAAAAAACCTTGTTTATTTCTTGTGCATAACCTGTTTATAATTATCAACAATTTGTAGAATTTCTGTGGATAACCAAACCTCATCCATTTCTAAAAACAACATAAAATATGATATATCAATGATTTGGGATAAGGTTAAAGAGATTCTCTCCCGCGAACTCAGCGAGCAGTCTTTTAAAACATGGTTTCAACCGCTCCGCTGCGTTGAAGTCACGGATTCTGCCGTTCGCCTTGGCGTTCCCGACGCTTATTTTGGACAGTGGCTTAAGAACCATTATGAAAATCTGATCCTCAGCGCGGTCGAAGACGTCACCGGCACGAAGCTCGCGGTAGAGTTCGTGGTGGATGAAGCGCAGAAGCCCGCACCGGCCGCCGCGCCCGCGCCGGAAGCGCCGCGCCCCAAAAGCATCATCCCCGAATCCAAAGAGTTTTTCGACCTCAACAATAAATATACTTTTGATCACTTCGTAATAGGCCCCGGCAACCGTTTTGCGCATGCGGCTTCACTCGCCGTCTGCGAGGCGCCGGCCAGGCAGTACAACCCGCTTTTTATTTACGGCCCCGTCGGTCTCGGCAAAACCCACTTAATGCAGTCGATCGCGCACGAAATTAAAAAACGCAATCCGGATTTCCGCGTGCTTTACATTTCCAGCGAGAAATTTACTAACCAGCTGATCAACGCCATTCAGACCCGCTCGACACCGCAGTTCCGCAGCCGGTACCGCTCTCTTGACCTGCTGCTGATCGACGACATCCATTTCCTGGCTGAAAAAGAGGCTACGCAGGAAGAATTCTTCCACACCTTCAACTCCCTCTACGACGCGCATAAACAAATCATCGTCTCAAGCGATCGTCCGCCGAAAGACATCCCCGGCCTGGAAGAGCGGCTGGTTTCGCGTTTCGGCTGGGGGCTGGTGACGGACATTCAGCCGCCCGATTTTGAAACACGCGTTGCGATCCTGAAAAAGAAAATGGAAAAGGAAACTGTCGTAGTGCCGGACGATGTGGCTTTTTTTATTGCGAGCAAGATCCGTTCGAATATCCGGGAGCTCGAAGGTGCGCTGATCCGGGTGGTCGCGTATTGCCAGTTGACGGGCCAGACGCTTGATATGAAAATAGCGCAGGAAATCCTGCGCGCTTCTTTCAAGGAAGAAGAGCAGAAGGTAAGCATCGACCAGATCCAGAGGGTCGTGGCTTCTTTTTTCAATTTGAAGGTTTCAGACCTTCGCGGAAAAAGCAGAAGCCGGTCCGTGGCGCGGCCGCGGCAGATCGCCATGCACTTTGTTCGTTCGCTGACCGGCCACTCGCTGCCGGAGATCGGGGAATACTTCGGCGGGCGTGATCATTCCACCGTCTTACATGCTGTGAATAAAATGAACCAGGAAATCGAGGAAAACCGCGAAACCCGCCGGCTTGTCGAAGAGCTGGGGGAATTGTTGAAAAAGGGTAATTAGTTATTAACAGCTTGTTTGCGCCTCAAGTTGTTTAAATTAAACGAGTTAGGTAAACAATCCACATATAAACAAAGCCTATTATTAATACGGCTATTTTGATAATATAACAGCCTAATACTAGAGGAGCTTCCAAATGGAAATCAAAGTCACCAAAAGCC
>CAZMMY010000306.1:0-3040 GCA_964567495.1 uncultured bacterium | reverse complement strand
TTGAACTCTTCGACCATGCCGCGGGTAACTTCTTTCGGGTCCACGCCCTTTTCCTTGGCGATAGACTTGAGCAGCGAACCACGCTGGTCCATTGCGGCGGCGCTTATGATGCCGCGGGAATCCGAAAGGGCCTTCATTTTCTTGAGTTTGCCTTCTGAAATCTTCATGGTATTTTCCTTTTCCTTAATTGAGTTTAAAATACGACGGACTTCACGCCCGTTTTACCTTCGCAGAATTCTGCGATTTTCTGCAGTTTTTCCCGCGCAACTTTCACAAGGCCGGGGTCGGGAGTCCCCCGGTCTATGGTGTAAACCTGCACTTCACGCGGCCTGATCTTCGCGATGGCCGCGGTCCACGCTTCCAGGTCTTCGGGCTTCGTGTTGTCGTGCGAGCCTTCCATGAAAATGCTCTGCACCACGATGTCTTTCATACCGGCCAGCACATTGACGAGCCGGTCGAAATCAAAACCACCTTTGGGTTTATTGATTTCCGAAACAGTCTGCGCAGCGCCCGCGTCGAGCTTCATATAGCGCTCATCGAGAGCGTACAGACCGCGCTGAACTTCGGGCCGGTGCGCCTGGCCGGCGTCCGTCAAAATACCGATTTTGACGCCCGGGTAAATCTCATCGCGAAGTTTCGCCAGGCCTTCCGCAAATTCAGCAAAATCCGGGTGCAGGGTCGGCTCGCCGTTACCCGCGACCGTAATGCAGTGAAGCACCGTGCCCTTTGCGCGGTGCGTTTCGAACGCCTCGCGGATTTCGGCGAGAAGCTCAGGCGCTCGTTTCAGCTTTTCGCCCGTGCCTTTTTCAGGCGTCCAGCCGTACTGGCAGTAAACACAATCGAAATCGCAGAATTTATAGCTTGAAGGAAGCGGGTTGATGCCGAGTGAGTTTCCCAGCCTGCGCGAACGGATGGGGCCGTAAACCACTCCATCCTGAAGAGGCGTTAAAGGTTTCGGATTCTCGGTTTTCTCAACCACCAAGGGCTTCATCAATGTTTCTTTGGATATTTTCCTGCGACTGGAACCCGACCATCTGGCTGATGACCTCGCCGCCCTTGAACAGCAGCAGCGTGGGAATGCCCTGGATTCCGTACTTCTGAGGGGTATCGGGATTGTCGTCCACGTTCATTTTTCCGACGACGACTTTGGAGTGGTTAGCCGTGGCGATGCGCTCAATCACCGGGCCGAGCATTTTACAGGGACCGCACCATTCGGCCCAGAAATCGACGAGGACCGGCTGGCTGGACTTTAAAACTTCATTGCCGAAATTGGAATCGGTAAATACTTTTTCATTGCCCATAAATGCTCCATCCTATTGGTATCATTAGGGTAACAGCAAGCCCAATACCTGCCTTCCCGAGAGAATCCCCAATATACACCCGATGCTGTTTTTTGTCCAGCCGTTCCCTCTAAATTGAGGGCTCAGTTTTTACCCCCAAATAGCCGTTAATTCATTCAATAGGGCCGTCATAACCCCAAGGAGATTAAAGAGTTATGTTTCTTTTTCTAAAACTCGTGCTGGCACACATGGTGGCGGATTTTATTCTCCAGTTCGAGGAGCTTTATCAGCTGAAGCTTCGCAGCCGCATGGGGCATGCCGCGCACGTTCTGATGCATCTTCTAATGATGGCGCTGCTCGTCATCCCCTACAAGGACCGCGCCGATGTATGGATTTTCATCCTCGTGATCACCGTCATTCATTATATCCAGGACAATATCAAGTACGCAGGCCAGGCAAAAAATCCAAAACAGACTTTCTGGTACTTTACGGTCGACCAGCTCGTTCATGTCCTGTTCATCGCCGGCGTCTTCCTTATTCCTTCCAGCCGTGAAACGCTGACTTTCCCGGACCATTTCTTCGGCCCGATCTACGCCAGCCACAATGCCACGCTTCTCCTGATTCTTTTCATAGGCGTGACGTTCAAGAGCAGCTATTTCCTGCACAGCTTCCGTAAAAGCTTTATGCCCGGCCGGCCCGACCACTTTATCACCAGCTTTGAAATGACATGGGCCCTTGTCGAGCGCACGCTGATCGCAGCCTGCTTTCTGGACCTTTCTTTAAAAACATTCCTGATATCGCTGACGCCGGCGCTGGTCAGGCCCTTTTCAAAAAAACTCCGGGACCCGCTCGACTTCGCTCTTAGTTACGCTTACGCGGCGGCGGCGGGCTGGATTTTCCACTACTGGACGGTGTGATGAAAAAGACAGGAACAGTCCTCAAAAAAATCCAGAATTCGCTCGACCACAAACAGGCGATCCAGAACCTCCGCAAAGTCCTTGCGCTGAACGCACAGATCAACTCTACCCTCAATCTGGATGACCTGCTGGGCATCCTGATGAACACCGCAGCCGAGGTCATGAACACGCACGCCGCTTCTCTAATGCTGATTGATGAAACGGGGCAGAAACTCCTTTTCAAGGTTGCGCTGGGCTGCAAGGCCAACACCCTGAAAGAAAGCTTCATTGTAAATATGGGCGAAGGCATCGCTGGCACCGTGGCTAAAAGCGGCGAGCCGCTCATGGTCAACGACACCAGCAAGGACCGCCGCTTCGCCAAACGCTTCGACAAATCCACGGGTTTCGAAACCCGCTCCATCCTTTGTGTTCCCATGCGCGCCAAGGACAAAATCATCGGCGTGCTCGAAGCTATTAACCCCATTCACAAATCCGGCTTCAATGAAAATGACCTGTCGCTTTTCCAGACTTTCGCAGACCAGGCCGCGATCGCCGTGGAAAACGCGCGCCTTCACGGCGAGCTGGTCAACCAGGAGAAAACAAAACAGGAGCTGCGGATCGCGCACGAGATCCAGCAGAATTTCCTGCCCGACCTCAGCACGCAGTCCTGGAGCGTTAAAATCAGCGCGCGGAATGTGCCGGCCCGTGAAGTCGGCGGCGATTTCTATGACGTCGTGCCTTTAAGCGAAACAAAAACCGGAGTCATCATCGGCGACGTCTCCGGTAAGGGCGTACCCGCCGCGCTTTATATGGTCCGCGCGATTTCTGAATACCGCTTCCTGGCGCAGAAAGCTTCATGCCCGA
>CAZMMY010000305.1:1190-3047 GCA_964567495.1 uncultured bacterium | reverse complement strand
TGCCACTTTCTTGACACTTTTTAAGTTGACACTTTCTCGGTTTTGAAGATAATATTTGCCGTCGATTGTAACCAATTGTCAGAATTAGGTTTGAGACAACTTGCCTGATCCAAAAAGCAATTCCTATCGTTCCTTATGGGTTTTAGGGCTGGTCATCACTTTTCCCTTTATTCTGGCAAGCGGGCCCGCAGCGGGTTATTACATTACCAAATACATCCTTGTCCGGTTCATGGGGCTGCCTGAAAAGAGCATTCCAATAGCGATCGGCATCGGTTTCGCGGGTTCTCTCATACATATTATTCAACTTCTCGTCGCGCTTCAGAAATACGACGCGAAACAAAAGCAGAACGAAAAAAGCTAATGGCAAACTCGGGGCATGAAGCAGAAGCTGTACATAACGCCGCACACGGAGCGGCCGCGCATGTAGCCGGCGCCCACGGCGCTCATCACGAGCCCCACGAGCTCCCTAATTTTATCACTCTCCTCCACGAAAAATTTCCCGATTCGCCCGTCCTTGATTTCCTGCACCAGTGGGAAAACGTGGTCTTCGCGCTGATCCCGGCGGTCCTGATTTCGTTTGTTGCGGTTCGCGCCGCTGCCGGCAAAAAACTGGTGCCTGAAGGCCTGCAAAACTTCTGTGAATTCGTGGTGGAAGCGTTCGAAAGCTTCGTAACCAGCGTCCTCGGCGACCGCGGCCCGAAGCACGTGCCGTTCCTGGCGACCATCTTCTTTTACATTCTTTTCATGAACTGGAGCGGCCTGATCCCTCTTTTCAAATCCTCGACCGCCGCCTGGAGCACGACCGCCGCGCTCGCGCTTGTAACCATGGTCTACGTCCAGATCACGGGCGTCCGCGAACAGGGCCTGTGGCATTACATCAAGCACATGGCCGGCAACCCCTCGAATATCATCGGGGTGTTCATGGTCGCGCTGGTATTGCCGCTGAACATCATTCTCGAGTTCGGCGCGGTCCCGTTCAGCCTTTCGCTGCGTCTTTTCGCCAACGTTTCTTCCGAAGACCGGCTGCTCTACAACTTCGCCAAGCTGATCACCGGCAGCCCGTTCTCGTTCCCTTTCCAGCTTTTCGCCAACATCCTGGCCATTGTCTTCAGCGTGGTCCAGGCTTTCGTTTTCGTACTGCTTACCACCGTTTACATCGCGCTGCTGCTGCCGCACGATGATCACCATGAGCATGAAGAAAAACTTCATCATGCTCACTAACCAACAAGGAGAATCAAGATAATGGACCCTAAAACTGCTATCGCAATCGGCGCCCCGCTCGGCCTCGCTATCACCGCTCTTGCCTGCGCTTTCGCTCTTGGTAAAGCCGTGTCTTCCGCCATGGACGCCACCGCCCGCCAGCCCGAAGCCGCGACCAAGATCCTGATCAACATGATGGCCGGTTCCGTGCTTATCGAAGCTCTGGCGCTCTACGCCCTCGGGTTCTGCAACGGTCTGCTCGCGAAGTTCTAAGGCCTCATGGATTTCATTAAAGAAAACATCATTCCCGGGGAAGTCCTCGTCCAGCTCATCGCCTTTCTGATCGTGTTCTTCACGCTCAAGGCGCTGGCCTGGGGGCCCCTGCAGAAGAGCCTTGCGGACCGCCGCGCGCGCATCAAGCACGATCTCGACCAGATCGAAGCGGCCAAGCAGGACGTCGAGAAGCTCAAGGCCGACTACGCCAAGAGCCTTCAGAAGATCGAAGACGAAGCGCGAGTCAAGATCAACGAAGCCATCGACGAAGGCCGCCGCATCGGGAAGGAAATCCAGGACAAAGCGCGGCAGGAATCGCAGGCCGCGTTCGACAAGTCCAAGGAAAACCTCGAGCTCGAGATCGCCAAGGCGCGCGTTTCCCTG
>CAZMMY010000305.1:0-1180 GCA_964567495.1 uncultured bacterium | reverse complement strand
CTGCGCCAGGAGATCGCGGGCCTTGCTCTCTCTGCATCTGAGCGGGTCCTGAAAGAAAAGCTCGCGACTGACCAGGCTCAGCAGGCCAAGATCCTTGAAATCATCCAGGAGCTTGAGAAAACCATATGATGGACCTGCGGGCGGTTCACCGCTACAGCCGGGCGCTTTACGAGCTTGCCGAGAAGCAGAACCTTCTCGACCTGATCGATGACCAGCTCATCGACATCCGAAAGCTTGTCGAAAAGCACACTGAGATCTCGAACCTGGTTTCGAACTCGACCATTTCCTCCGCGGAAAAGGAAGATTTCATTTCCAAGATCGTGCCCGGCGACACGCAGCCGCTGCTGATCAATTTCCTGAAAGTCCTGATCAAGAAGAAACGCTTCCGCGAATTCGCATTCATTCAGGAAGAATTCCACCGGATCTATGAAAAAAATCGCCGTGTGGAGGAAGTGACGGCAGTCAGCGCCGTTCCTCTTTCCAGGGAAAATGCTGAGAAACTCGAAAAAGTTCTCGAAGAAAAACTCAAGTCGGACATCCGGCTCGTGACGAAAGTCGACCCCGCCATGATCGGCGGCCTGGTCCTGCAGTTTGCCGGCAATGAAATCAATGCCAGCTTTCGCTCGAGGCTTGACGCCATCGAGCAAGTTTTAAAGAGTTAATATTTTGTCGTCCTGAGCGAAGCAAGGATCTGCTCCAAAAGCCTATCGGCAGATCCTTAGGGCTTTGCCCTCAGAATGACGCTAAATGAGGTGATGTGATGCTTAAACCCGAAGAAGTCGTACAGGCAATCCAGAAAGAAATCCAGAAATACGAAACCAAGCTGCACCTTGAATCCGTGGGCTATGTGCTTCAGGTCGGCGATGGTATCGCGCGCGTTTACGGCCTCGACGAAGTCATGGCCGGCGAGCTCGTAACTTTCCCGGACAAGACCTACGGCATCGCACTGAACCTCGAGCCGGACAACGTCGGCGTCGTTATTCTCGGCTCCGACCAGAACATCAAGGAAGGCGACGAAGTCAAGCGCACGAAGCGCATCGCCGAAGTGCCTGTGGGTTCCGCCCTCCTTGGCCGCGTGGTCAACCCGCTCGGGCAGCCGCTCGACGGCAAGGGCCCGGTCGCGACGACCAAGACCCGCCCGGTCGAAACCATTCCTCCTTCCGTCGTTCAGCGCCAGCCG
>CAZMMY010000304.1:2368-3058 GCA_964567495.1 uncultured bacterium | reverse complement strand
AAAACACCATCAAGGAAATAAGGCAAAGCCTCTAATGCTCTGGGCGCTCATGATGGCGGGCGGTTCGGGCACGAGGTTCTGGCCCGAAAGCCGCAGCCGCAAACCCAAACAGTTCCTGAGCATCTTCGGAAAGAAAACCCTGATCGAGCAGACGCTCGACCGCCTTCATCCCGTCATCCCGCGCAAGCGCGCCCTGGTCATCACCAACCGCCAGCATGAAGGCGACGCCAGAAGGCTTCTGAAGCTTCCGTCCGCGCAGATCATCGGCGAGCCCATGGGCCGCAATACCGCTCCGTGCGCTGTGCTGGCCGCAGGGCTTTTCTGGCAGAAAGACAAGGACGCGGTCGTAGCGATCCTTCCTTCCGACCACCGCATCGACAAGGAGCCTCTGTTCCGCAAGGCGCTCGAAGCCGCTTACGAGACCGCTCAGAAAACAAAACTTCCCGTCACCTTCGGTATCCGGCCTTCCTTTGCCAATACCGGTTATGGTTATCTTGAGATGGGCGGAAAACACAGCAAGGCCAAAGGCTTAAATGTTTATAAGTTGAAGAGGTTCCACGAAAAGCCGGATGCCAGAAAGGCCGTGAAGTTTCTCAAACGCGGCAACTTCCTCTGGAACAGCGGCATGTTCGTCTGGCGCGCCGACGCGCTGCTCGAAGCCGCGGAAAAATACCTGCCCAAGGCGTGCGA
>CAZMMY010000304.1:856-2358 GCA_964567495.1 uncultured bacterium | reverse complement strand
CTGAAAGCCGGTCTGAAAAAACATTACGCGGACATGCCGTCCATTTCCATCGACTACGGCCTGATGGAAAAACTGGCCGGAAAAATCCTGACCATTCCTATCGACATCGGCTGGCACGACCTGGGCGGCTGGCTGGCCTTCGAGCAGTTCTGGGACAAGGATGGCGACGGCAACGCGGTCCGCGGCAAGTCTGTGCTGCTTGAAAGCAAAAATAATATCGTAAAGTCGGGCAAACGCCTGGTTGCCATGATCGGCGTGAACGATTTCGTGGTGGTCGACACCGACGACGCCGTCCTGGTCTGTCCGAAGAGCAAGGCTGAATCCATCCGCCACATTGTCCAGGCCCTTAAAGACCGCAAGCTCGAAGTCCACCTTTAAGTGAAAACCATCCGCTGCATCCTGAAGCCGGGCAAGGAAAAACCCCTTGAAGGCTTTCATCCCTGGGTGTTTTCGGGCGCGATCGACCAGATCGACGACAGTTTCAAGCCTGGCGACCTGATCAGCGTTTTTTCTTCCCAGAATAAATTTCTCGGAATCGGCTACCTTAATCCTCGCTCGCAGATCGCGGTCCGCATGCTCGCGTTCGATGACGTTGAAATCAACAAGGCTTTCTTTGAGTCGAAAATCGTCAAGGCCATCAAACTGCGCGATGAGTTCATGCCCGAAAAAACGACGGCCTGCCGCCTGATCCACGCCGAAGGCGACGGCCTGCCGGGCCTTATTGTGGACCGGTACGGAGATTTCCTGGTGGCGCAGTTTTTGACTGTCGGTATGGAGAAGTGGAAAGACACCATCGTCTCGATTTTGAAAAGCCATCTCGAAGTCCGCGGAATTTTTGAGAAAGACGACACCGAGGCCGGTGAGTGGGAAGGCCTGCCCGAACGCATCGGCAGGCTGGCGGGGGAAGAGCCGCCCGACTACGTCGAAATCCTGGAGCACGGCCTGCGCTTCGCGGTCGACATCCATCAGGGGCAGAAGACCGGTTTTTTCCTCGACCAGCGCGAGAACCGCAGGCTCGTGGGCGCGGTTTCCCACGGTAAGCGCGTGCTGAACTGTTTTTCGTATACCGGGGGTTTTTCGGTTTACGCCGCCGCGGGCGGGGCGCTTGAAACGGTGAGTGTGGACTCTTCCGAACCTGCGCTGAACACGGCCAAAGTCAATTTTGAGATGAACGGTTTTTCGGCGCCGCAGCATTCCTTCCTCAAAACCGATGTTTTCCAGTACCTGCGCGACAGCCGCCAGGAGTTTGACGTGATCATTCTCGACCCTCCCGCGTTCTGCAAGGGCAAGCAGCAGATCAATCAGGCCTCACGCGGCTACAAAGACATTAATATGTATGCCCTGAAGCGCCTGGCGCCCGGCGGCCTCCTCTATACGGCCTCCTGCTCGTCTTTTATCGACAGCACCCTCTTCCAGCAGATCGTATTTGCCGCGGCTAAAGACGCCAGACGCGGCCTTCAGATCCTTGCACGGACCGGCCACGCCAGCGACCATCCCGTCCA
>CAZMMY010000304.1:253-846 GCA_964567495.1 uncultured bacterium | reverse complement strand
CATCTTCCACCCGGAAGGCGAGTACCTTAAAGGCCTGCTGCTCAAAGCAGATTAAGCCCGGCCCCGACCTGGCCGTAACATTATCTGTCGAGTATACTTAAAGCGTGATCTCGGCACACATGGCTTTATAACCCTCGGGAGAAGCTCACATGGAAATTCTGGACGCAAAAAAGCTTGGCGAAGGAAAAATGAAGGCGCTCGAACTGGCGGAGGATTCGCGCGAGGACTGGCACCAGCCAAGTTTTGTGGCTGAACTGTTTCAGGGCCGCCTGCGCTGGGACCTGATCCTGCCGTTTCCCGTCCAGAACGCAGAAGACAAAAAGATCGGCGACGATTTTCTGGCCCGGCTTGAACGCGCCCTGCGTGAGCACATAGACCCGGACGAAGTCGACCGCACAGGTGAAATTCCAAAATCTGCAATCAAGGCGCTGGCTGATTTAAAATGCTTTGCGCTCCGCATCCCGAAGGAATACGGCGGCCTCGGCCTTTCGCAGGTCAATTACAACCGCGCGTGTCATCTTGTTGCCAGCTATTGCGCTTCGACGGCTGTGTGGCTTTCTGCGCATCAGTCCATCGGCGTTCCCAAGCCGCTC
>CAZMMY010000304.1:0-243 GCA_964567495.1 uncultured bacterium | reverse complement strand
ACCCGAAGTCGGCAGCGACCCGGCTCGCATGAAAACCAGGGCCGTGCCCAGCGAAGACGGAAAATTTTATACCATCAGCGGCGACAAGCTGTGGTGCACCAACGGCCCGGTCGCTGAGCTTCTGGTGGTGATGGCGCAGACGCCGCCCAAGGTCGTGAACGGCCGCGAGAAACAGCAGATTACCGCGTTTATCGTGGACCGCAAGGAGATGGCGGGCGTCGAAGTCGTGCACCGCTGCATGTT
>CAZMMY010000303.1:0-3058 GCA_964567495.1 uncultured bacterium | reverse complement strand
CACGATGAGCGCGAACAGACTGTGAATGCCCTTCTCGTTGAGATGGACGGCTTCGACACGCAGGCCGGCGTCATTCTGATCGGCTCTACCAACAGGCCCGACGTGCTGGACCCTGCGCTGCTGCGCCCCGGCCGTTTTGACCGTCAGGTGGTTCTGGACCGGCCGGACATTAAGGGCCGCGAAGAAATTTTGAAAGTCCACGTGCGCCAGGTGAAATTAGACCCGGCTGCGAACCTGAATATTCTCGCCAAGCAGACGCCCGGATTTTCCGGCGCGGACCTGGCCAATCTTGTCAATGAAGCCGCTCTTCTTGCCGCTCGCCGCAACAAGGAAACTGTGACCCAGACCGAGCTTGCGGAATCGATTGAGCGCGTTATGGTCGGCCCTGAACGCAAAAGCCGTGTGATTTCCAAGAAGGAAAAAGAAGTCAAGGCTGTCCACGAGTCCGGCCACGCGCTGGTTGCGCTCATGACGCCTGACAGCGACCCGGTTCATAAAATTTCCATCATTCCGCGCGGCTACGGCGTGGGCGGCTATACGCTCCAGATGCCGACCGAAGACAGGCACCTGATCACGCAGAAAGAACTTCATAACCGCATCACAGTGCTGCTCGGCGGCCGCGTGGCGGAAGAGATTTATTTCAACGAGATTACCTCGGGCGCTTCCGACGATCTGCAGAAAGCGACGCAGATCGCGCAGACCATGGTCTGTGAGCTGGGCATGAGCAAGAGGCTCGGCCAGATCACGTTCGGCAAGAAAGATCAGCAGGTCTTCCTCGGCCGCGACCCCCTGCGCGAAAAACACGATCCCGAAGACACGGCCATCAAGATCGACGAAGAAGCGCGCGAAATCGTGAATCAGGCCTACGGCCGAGCCAAGACTATCATCACCGAGAACCGCAGCAAGCTCGACGCCCTTTCCCGCGTGCTTCTTGAAAAAGAAGTGCTGGAAGAGGAAGAAATCAAAGTTATTGCCGGCTTGAACGGCCATTCGGGGCCCGCGGGAACGCCGGGGGTCTAAACATGCTCTGGAAGATCCGCCGCGGGAAACTTTCCCTCGAACGGACGCTGGTCATGGGCATCCTCAACATTACACCCGACTCGTTTTCAGACGGCGGAGCTTATCCCGACGCGAAAAAAGCCGCGGCCCGCGCGCTTGAACTCGAAAAGCAGGGTGCGGACATTCTGGACCTTGGGGCCGAATCCACCAGGCCGAATGCGCCCGCGGTCAGCCCGGAAGAAGAACTGAAAAGACTTCTTCCGGTCCTGGAAGCGCTGCGCGGCAAATTGAAAATCCCGGTTTCGATCGATACCACCAAGGCGGAAGTTGCGGCAGCGTGCCTGGAAAACGGCGCGGATATCATCAACGACGTCAGCGGCCTGGAGATTTCCGGAGAAGCCATGGCTGAACTCGCGGCCCGAACGGGTGCGGGGCTTATCCTGATGCATAGGCGAGGGACTCCGGAAACGATGCAGAGCCTGGCGGTTTACGGCGACGTGCTGGAAGAAGTCATGTCCGAGCTGGAAAAAGCCGTTAAAAGAGCAGAGGGTGCAGGCGTTTTGCGTGAGCAAATCGTGGTTGACCCCGGGCTGGGTTTTTCGAAGAACGCAGCCCAGAACCTTGAGATTTTGAACTCGTTTGAAAAATTACACCGCGCGGGGCTTCCCGTTCTAGCGGGCCCGTCGAGAAAATCCTTCCTCGGCGCGGCCGCAGGAAAAGACGAACCTCGTGAACGCGACTGGGCCACGGCGGCGGCGGTCAGCGCAGCGGTTTTAAAAGGCGCGCATATCGTGCGCGTCCACGAAGTCCCCGGCATGATCGATGTCGTGCGGGTGGCGGAAAAAATAAGGGGAGAACAGCACCATGTCAGGTCATAACAGATGGTCCACGATTAAGCACAAAAAAGGCGCGGCTGACGCCAAGCGCGGTAAAATCTTCACCAAACTGATCCGTGAAATCACGGCGGCTGCCAAGACCGGAGGCGGAGACATCAACACCAACCCTCGCCTCCGCAGTGCGGTCCAGAGCGCCAAGACCGAAAACATGCCGACTGACAATATCGAGCGCGCCATCAAGCGCGGCCTCGGCGATATGGAGGGCGTGACGTTCGATGAAGTCGCTTACGAAGGCTACGGCCCGCAGGGCGTGGCCGTGCTGGCCCAGTGCTTGACCGACAACAAGAACCGCAGCTCTGCTGAAATCCGCAGCATCTTCACCAAAAACAACGGCAACATGGCCGGTGCGGGTTCCGTGGCCTGGATTTTCGAGAAAAAAGGCCTGATCGTGGTGGACGGCGCCAAGTCTACGGAAGACGCTTTGATGGAAGTCGCAATCGGCGCGGGCGCGGAAGATCTCCAGCAAAGCGACGGCAAATTTGAAATCACCACCGGTCCCGCGGACTTCGAAGCGGTCAAGCAGGCGCTTGAAGCCGCAAAAATCCCGGTCGAGTCAGCGAAGCTGACCATGATTCCCAAGAACACGACTCCGGTCGATGCGTCCGGTGCTCGCGGTGTGCTCGCGCTGATCGACGCACTGGAAGACCACGACGACGTGCAGAACGTCTACGTCAACTGCGCCATTCCCGACGAAGTCATGAAGGAAATTGGCTGATGCGGATCCTGGGCGTCGACCCCGGCACCCATCGCACAGGCGCAGGTATTATCGAGACTCAGGGTTCTTCCTGCCGCCTGATTTACTTCGAAACTATCAAAGCTGACGCTAAAAAACCCCTGCCTGAGCGCCTTCTCTTCATTTATCGCGCGCTCAAAGTCCTCATACAGGAATACAAGCCCGAAGTCCTTGCTCTGGAAGACGTCTTCTTCGGCAAGGACGTTAAAGCCACGGTCAAAATCGGCGAAGCGCGGGCCTGCGCCATGCTTGCGGCTTCCGAACAGGGAATCAGCGTGATAGAATACCCTCCAACGCGTGTGAAGCTGTCGGTTTCTGGAAACGGCCGCGCGACCAAGGAACAGGTCCAGCACATGGTCAAGCTTCTTCTGAATCTTAAGGAGATGCCGCGTGAAGACGGCGCAGACGCGCTGGCGATCGCCATCTGCCA
>CAZMMY010000302.1:0-3071 GCA_964567495.1 uncultured bacterium | reverse complement strand
AAGTGCTTGGTAAATATCACCCGCACGGCGATCTTTCCGTTTATGACGCGCTGGTCCGCATGGTGCAGGATTTCTCCCTGCGCTATCCGCTGGTCGACGGCCAGGGCAACTTTGGCTCGGTCGACGGCGATAATCCGGCCGCCATGCGTTACACCGAAGTCCGCCTGGATTCCGTTGCGAACGATCTTTTAACCGACATTGAAAAGGAAACGGTCGATTTCGTCCCGAATTTCGACGAATCGCTGACCGAGCCTTCGCTTCTTCCGGCTCGCATCCCGAACCTGCTGGTCAATGGTTCAAGCGGCATTGCGGTCGGTATGGCCACCAATATTCCTCCCCACAATATGAAAGAGGTCGTCGAAGGCCTAGTGGCCGTGATCGACAATCCGGCTGTGACCATCAAGGAACTTGGAAAACTGATCAAGGGCCCGGATTTTCCAACCGGCGGCATGATTCTCGGCCGCGAAGGCATCCGCAACGCGCAGGAAAAAGGCCGCGGCAGGATCGTGATCCGCGCCAAGGCCAACATCGAAACGGGCGGCAAAAAAGACGCTATCGTCATCACGGAAATCCCGTATCAGGTCAACAAGTCCAACCTGATCAAGTCGATGGCCGAGCTGGTTGAGAACAAAAAAATCGAAGGGATTTCCGACATCCGTGACGAATCGGACCGCGACGGCATGCGCATCGTGGTCGAGCTGAAGCGCGACGCGGTCGGCCAGATCGTGCTGAACCAGCTTTACAAGCACACCCAGATGCAGGAAACCTTCGGCGTCATCATGCTGGCGCTCGTGGACGGCCAGCCCAAGGTCCTGAACATCAAGCAGGTTCTTGAAAATTTCATCGAGTTCCGTGTCGAGATCATTACCCGCCGCACCCGTTTTGACCTCGACAAGGCCGAGAAGCGCGCGCACATTCTCGAAGGTCTCAAGATCGCGATTGCGAACCTCGACAAAATCATCAAGATCATCCGCTCTTCCAAGAGCCCGGAACTCGCGAAGCAGGGCCTTCTTGACAACTTCAAGCTCAGCCCGATCCAGGCGCAGGCTATCCTGGAAATGCAGCTTCAGCGCCTGACTGCCCTCGAACGGGAAAAGATCGACGAGGAATACGCCGAGCTTCTCAAGAAGATCGAGTACTACCAGGGCCTTCTGAAAAGCCGCAAGAAAATCCTCGACGTCATCAAGGAAGAATGCCTTGAGATGGCGAAAAAGTACGGCGACGAACGCCGCACCCAGATCGTGGCGGCCGAACAGGAAATCGAGATCGAGGACCTGATTGCCGAGGAGGACGTGATCATCACGCTTTCCCATACCGGCTACATCAAGCGCATTCCCGTCACCATGTACCGCAAGCAGAAGCGCGGCGGCACGGGTGTGACCGGCGGCGGAGTCAAGGACGACGACGATTTCGTGGAGCACATGTTCCTCGCGTCCACGCACGACTCGATCCTGTTCTTCACGAACAAGGGCCGCTGCTACTGGCGCAAAGCCTACGAAATTCCGCAGGCTTCCCGCCAGGCCAAGGGCAAGGCCATCGTCAATTTCCTCGCGCTCAGCCAGGGAGAGCAGATCTCGAGCTTCCTTCAGGTCACGGAATACGACGACAAGCATTACGTCCTGATGGTGACCAAGAACGGCATCATCAAGAAGACCAACCTGATCCAGTATTCGCATCCGCGCTCGACCGGCATCAACGCCATCGGCCTGCGCGACAATGACGAGCTGGTCGCGTGTAAAATCACCAGCGGCAAGGACGAAATTTTCCTGGCCACGAAGACCGGCAAGGCCATCCATTTCAATGAGACCCAGGTCCGTGA
Source organism: uncultured bacterium (assembly GCA_964567495.1). Classification (GTDB taxonomy): domain Bacteria; phylum Omnitrophota; class Omnitrophia; order Omnitrophales; family Aquincolibacteriaceae; genus CAYLPP01. Next base: position 1,252 of record CAZMMY010000302.1, on the reverse strand, counting down.
AATGGGCCGCACCGCTTCGGGCGTCCGCGGCATGAACATCGATAAAAAAGATGAGATCATCGCCATGGAAGTCGTGGAGAAAGAAGCCACAGCGCTCAGCATTACGGAGCTCGGCTTCGGCAAGAAAACCAAGTTCAAGGAATACCGCATCCAGTCTCGCGGCGGCAAGGGGATCATCAATGTCAAGGTCACGGCCAAGAACGGAAACGTCGTGAACGTCCTCACTGTGCGTGAGGAAGACGAAATCGTGATCGTGACCAACGGCGGCATGGTCGTACGCTGCCCCGTGAACCAGATCCGCACTTCGGGCAGGAACGCCCAGGGCGTCCGCGTCATCCGCCTGAAAGACGGCCAGAAAGTCGCGGCTGCAGCACGCGTCGTTGAAAAAGACGATGACGACGCTTCTTCCGTTACCGGCCAGTCCCAGCTTGCTCTCGCTGATGATGAAGGTGATGACGAGCCGGAAGAAAAGCCGAAGAAGGAAGACAAGAAGAGCAGCGGCGACGGCAAAAAGAAAAAGAAGAAGTAAGGGAGCCTGAGCGTGCTCGATCTTAAATGGATACGGGAAAACCCGGATCTTTGCCGCAAGGGCCTGGCCTCTAAAAATGCTAAAGTCGACTTGGATGAACTTCTGAAGCTCGACCAGGCGCGCCGCGCCTGCCTCAAGGAAGTCGAGGATCTGAAAGCCCGCCGCAATACCGTAAGCGATGACGTGGCCCGCCTGAAGAAAGAAGGCAAGGGGCAGGAAGCCAGCGATCTGATCGCCTCCACAAAATCAATATCCCAAAAAATCAAGGAAATTGACGTTCTGGTGGAGGATTACGGCCTTAGAATTGATCAGATTATGTATGGTATCCCAAATATGCCCCATGAAAGTGTTCCTATAGCAAAGGGGACCGAGGGCAATAAGGTGGTCCGCACCTGGGGAGAGCCTAAAAAGTTCCCTGTTAAGCCCAAGGACCATATGGAAATTGGAGCGGAACGGGGTTGGCTCAATATGGACTGGGGCAGCAAAATAGCCGGGTCAGGCTTCCCCGTTTATGCCAGGTTGGGCGCCCGGTTGGAACGTGCCCTCATCAATATGATGCTTGATATGCACATCGCGAAACACGGCTATACCGAAGTCTGGCCGCCGGCGCTGGTTAATCGCGCTTCCATGACCGGCACAGGACAGCTTCCGAAGTTTGAAGAAGACATGTACAAGCTGCGCGACGACGATTATTTTTTAATTCCGACCGCAGAAGTGCCGATC
>CAZMMY010000301.1:2716-3075 GCA_964567495.1 uncultured bacterium | reverse complement strand
GGGGACAAGGCCGCGAACGGCAGCATGTGCGACTGGTATCATAAGTAGCTCAAAACCAACCCGAGGGTTTTTGACTCCATTGACATTTCTAACGTGGAAGGCATCTGCAGCAGCGCGGGCAGGACATTGCCGGAAACCCTCCCGGAATAACTCCGGCAGACACAAAAAAAGCCCGGCAGATATCTGCCGGGCTTTTTTGTTTAAACGCGGTGATTACGACAGCTTGACTTTGGAAAGATCGCCGCCCGCCGCCTGAAACTTCTGGACGTAAACTTCGTAACGTTCCGTCAGCGCCGAAATTTCGGAGCCGACCTTGGCGGCTTCGTCCTTGATGCTTTTCGCTTTTTCGCCGAGCATGT
>CAZMMY010000301.1:0-2706 GCA_964567495.1 uncultured bacterium | reverse complement strand
TTTTCCTGGATCTTCTCGACTTCGGTCTTCTTGGAAGCGATTTCGTTCGCGTAAGCGCGGGCCGTGGCTTCGAGGTCGGCCGCGGTCATCTTTTCCGCTTCAGCGCGAACCTGTTCCATCGGTTTCTGGCTGTCGGCTTTTTTGCCGCAGCCCATGAGAGAAACTGCCATAACGCCTGCAAGAACCAATGTGAAATACTTCTTCATTGCGTACTCCTTCTTTTGTTGTTATCCGGAAAATTCCGGGGTTGGGGGGAACTGTTTAAGACGCTGCGCGCTCGGAAGACCGCACTGTGAACATGAACACCCGGTGCCTGACTGCGGCGCCGCCGTTTTCGGTCCGGATTTCTTTTTCATAAAAAGGGAAAATGCCCGTGCTGGTTTCCGTTTTTGTCACCAGGCGGTAATACAGAAGGCTCCAGTATGAGAGCGCCGGGGCTTCCTGCTGGCGCCAGTGGATATAAAACGGAACGAGAATGCCGAGCGCTTCCTTGCTGCGGATAAAAACAGGGAACAGGTTCAGGTAGAAGCCCTTCTTTTCGACTGAAGGAACCGGAGCCGGCGCAGGCACGGGGGCGGGCGCGGGGTCAGGAACTTTTTCCACGATCTTTTCGGCAGCCGGAGCAGGTTCGGGTTCAACGGGCGCCGGCGCGGGAGGCACGATCACCCGCGTGGTGCGGGGCGCCGCATAGAGGAAGCCGTAGCTGCCTGCAAGGAAAAGGACAAAAAGCAGGATCGCCGCGGCGACCGCGCGCCTTTTACGGGCCAGTGCGCCCCAGATCAGAAAACCGCTGACGGCCAGCCATGTCCAGGCGCCGGCGGTGAGGTAAACGCCCGCGGCTTCGTAACTGCTGCGGCCGTAAACCAGATCGGCGCCGGTCTGGCCCGGGATCTGGCCGCTCATCCAGCATACGAACTGGATGAAGGAAGCCGAGAGAGCGAAAAACAGCACGAAAAAAATAAAACCCCGGTCACGCTTTTTTTCTTCCTGCTGCGGGGGCTGATAATCGACGGGGCGGCGTAATTTTTTTTCTTCCTGTTCCTGGATGTTTGTTTGAGACATGTGGACCTCGGGGGGTTAGTACTTCGCGTAAAACTGTTCACGTTTTTTCTTGATGTGTTCGCTGGTCAGATAGTCGTCGTAGGTAGTGTCGCGCTGATCAATCACGCCGTGCGGCGTGATTTCGATGATGCGGTTGGCGACCGTCTGCACGAACTGGTGGTCGTGCGAAGAAAAGAGAACGGTGCCGGTGAAATTCTCCAGGCTTTCGTTCAGGGCGGTGATGGACTCAAGGTCCAGATGGTTGGTCGGCTCGTCCAGGACCAAAACGTTTGCGCTGAGCAGCATCATGCGCGAAAGCATGCAGCGGACTTTCTCGCCGCCGGAAAGCACCTTGGCTTTTTTAAGCGATTCCTCGCCCGTGAAAAGCATGCGGCCCAGGAAAGCGCGTACGAAGTTTTCGTCAGTCTGCGTGGTGAATTGCCGGAGCCAGTCCACAAGGCTGAGCTCGCAGTTCTCGAAGAACTTCGAGTTCTCCTTGGGCAGGTAGGCGCGGGTGGTCGAGACGCCCCATTTGAAAGAGCCTCTGTCGGCCTTGATCTCGTCGACGAGGATCTGGAACAGGGCGGTCTTGGCCAGGTCGTGAGGGCCGACGAAGGCGATTTTGTCGCCCTTGTCTACGCGCAGGTCGAGGTTGTCGAAGAACTTTACGCCGTCGACGGTTTTGGTCAGGCCTTCGATGCTCAGGATTTCGTTACCGGCTTCGCGTTCCTGTTTGAAAAGGATGTTCGGGTATTTGCGCGAAGAGGGCTTGATGTCTTCCAGTGTCAGCTTCTCGAGCAGTTTCTTGCGCGAAGTGGCCTGGCGCGACTTGGAGGCGTTGGCGCTGAACCGGGCGATGAAGGTCTGCAATTCTTTGCGCTTTTCCTCGACCTTCTTGTTCTGGTCGGAGCGCTGGCGCAGCGCGAGCTGGCTGGACTGGTACCAGAAGCTGTAGTTGCCGGCGTAGAGCTGTATCTTGCTGTAGTCGATGTCCGCGATCATGGTGCAGACCTTGTCCAGGAAATGGCGGTCGTGAGAAACCACGATGACGGTGTTTTTAAAATCGTAAAGGAATTCTTCCAGCCATATGGAGGTGATGTCGTCAAGCTGGTTGGTCGGTTCGTCGAGGAGGAGGATGTCCGGGTTGCCGTAAAGCGCCTGAGCGAGCAGAACGCGCACTTTCTGGCCGCCGGCCAGCTCTTTCATCTTGACGGGGTGAAGGGATTCTTCGATGCCCAGGTCGCTCAGGAGTTTGGCCGCTTCGGGCTCGGCGTTCCAGCCGTTCAGGTTTTCGAATTCGGTCTCGAGCTCGGACGCCTTGAGGCCGTCGGCTTCGCTGAAGTCCGGCTTGGCGTAGATGGCCTCCTTGTCCTTGATGACCTTATAAAGGCGCTTATGGCCCATGATCACGGTTTCGAGGACGGGGAATTCGTCGAATTCGAACTGGTTCTGCTTCAGGAAGGAGAGGCGCTCGCCCGGGGCCATGACGACCTCGCCCGTGGTGGACTCGATCTCGCCGGATAAAATCTTCAAAAAAGTCGATTTACCCGATCCGTTTGCCCCGATCACGCCGTAACAGTTACCGGGCGCGAAGGAGACGTTGACGCCTTCGAACAGGGTGCGTTTGCCGTATTTGAGCGAAATATTCTTGGTACTCAGCATAAA
>CAZMMY010000300.1:0-3078 GCA_964567495.1 uncultured bacterium | reverse complement strand
GGTATTGATAGTAGTGCTGGGTGCGGTGAGGGTTTTCGCCGTAGCGGCCGTCGGTCGGACGGCGCGAGGGTTCGACATAAGCCGCGTTCCAGGGCTCGGGGCCCAGGGCGCGAAGGAAAGTATGCGGAGAAAAAGTACCGGCGCCGACTTCGAGGTCATAAGGCTGTACGACGAGGCAGCCGCGCGAGGCCCAGTAATTATTGAGCGCCTGAATCAACTGCTGAAAGGTCAACGGTTTAGGCATAGGCGGAGCATTCTAGCAAAAAGGTTATTTTTTGTCACCGCAGGAATCAGACAGAAAAGATTAGGCTGCGGCTTCGGTAAGCTGGCTAGTCTGAATAGCGCGGGCCAGGTCGGCGGTGAGCAGGCTGGAGGCGGACGGAATGAGCAGGCCGGAGACGCCGGTCCGGTACTCGAAGACGCCGGCTTTCTTGAGGAACTCCGCGGCATGCAGGGACATCTGGCGCACGGTCGTTACTTCCGTGAGCTGGTGCTTCAGCTCGGAAGCGGCAAGAAGCTGCAGCTGGGTGAGCTGATGGACATATTTGAAAAGCCGGGTTCCGCTGAAGCCTTTTAATTCCTCGGCAGCCAGCAGGAACACAGGGATACGCAGGCTGATTTCTAGGTCTTCTTGCGCTTCGCCGAGCGCGACCGAGACGTCGCGCTTTTCCTGGCGGAGGGCTTCGGTGTATTCGTTCTGCGCCGTAAACTTCACCAGCCCGTTCATGGCAGGCCGCTCGGCCAGGTATCCGCTCAGCCCTTCCTTAATAGAAGCGGCTTCGGGGCCCGCGAAATAAACGAAAGGCCGCGCTTCCCCGCCCGCCTGGCGGAAGCCTTCATATAAAACGTTGAGGTAAGCTTCGCGCGCTTCCGGGGAAAGCTTTTTGAGCAGCGAAGACGGCAGCACGGTGCTTGCGCCCGCGCGGAAAAGCACCGCATAGGAAGCCGCGGCGGCCGCGCGCTCTTCAGAATTCATTTCGATCTTCTCGCCGCCGAACAGTGCGTCAAAAATCGAGCGCAGGACGCCCGCACGCAGGATTCTGGAAGTCAGGCCTTTGGCCACGCCGATCACGGTGCGGTCTTCCACCGGAAGCCTCAGCTCAGAGCGGTTGGCGAGAACTTCTGCTTTGAACTCCGCAAGGGTCGGTCGTTTGGCCGGGTCAGACGCAATCGCCTTCGCAATCACGCTCGCATAAGATTTCCATTCCCCCGAGAGCTTGCCCGCAATTTCCTCTGCGGCGGGCATCCGGCGGTTGCGGCCGTAAAAACCGGCGAAACTGAGACCGTTTTCCAAAAAAGGTGTGCCGGCAGCGAGTTCGAACAGCGAAACGCCCAGCGAGAAAACGTCCGCTTCCGGGCCGACGACGTCCGAAAAGCGCCTCAATTCAGGGGCCGCATAGGGATATTCGCCAAGAGACATGTCGTCGAATCCTTCGGGAAGCTGGAAGTCTTTCTGGCTGATCCCGTAATCCAGAATAACCGGTTTGCCGTTCTTGATCAGAACATTCTCAGGCTTTACATCCCGGTGAACAATTCCAAGAGAGTGCAGGCCGTCTATAGCCTCGGCTGTTTCCGCAAGCTTGGCGGCAACTTCCTGAGCCGGGCGGTCCTTGGCCCATTTCACAAGGTCCTCGCCTTCCACCCACCTGGTGACCAGCCAATAGTCGGAGTAATCCAGGAGCTCAGGCGCTCTGGAAAAGCCCTCAGAGTTCAAATATTTAAGGATCGCAACTTCCTGCTTTTTAGCCGCGGCATAAAACTCCGAGGCTCTGCGGTCCTCATACGGATTTTTTTGATACTTCAACGCCCCGACTGAGCCGTCGGCCGTGCCGCGGACTTTCGCGACAAAATTCGAAACGCCGAATTCCCCCACGCGCTCTATTTCTTCGAACTCATTTCCTTTTACTCCCTTGTATTTTTCATTTCGCAGTTCGGAACGGCGCGACAACCGCGGCTCAAACCCGCGGGTGAACTCGATATATTCTTCCGGTTCGCGCATCCTGTGGAGGACCGTGAAAACCTTGGGAGGGTTCTGCAGGTCCCCACGTCCGGCGCCCCTGAGCATTTCGTTGAAAACCTCGTCATCGAACGCTTTCTCACTGACCACGGCCGCTCCCGAATGCTTGACGTCATACTTCATGCGCACGATATCCGTCACAAGCCCTGCGGCGAAACGCTGGCTGACGCGAAGCTTTCGACCGAAAGTCCGGGCTCGGAAAAATTCACGGGAAAAAGAAGACGCTGCTATAACACGACCCGGAATACTGATCAAAGTCACGCTGTCTTCACTACCGATTGAGTAACCGGAGATTTTCGAAAGCGCATAGGAAAAAGATCCCTTACCGCTGGCCGAAAACCCGCTGACCAGGACGGCGGCGCCGTCGTTTTTGAACACCAGGTCGCCGAAATAATTGGCCGTGTCCATAAACGGCGCGATGTCCGGAAATTTCGCGTGCAGGTCGCGGGCCCATTTCCGGACCTCCTTGCCCAGATTCGCATCTTCCTTGTCGATAATGGCAAAATTCTCGTTCTTCAGGCTCAGGAAAATCAACTGGGCATGGTGGCGGAAGTTCGTAAATTCGGGCCGCGCGAGGATTTCATAAAGCCCGCCGAGCGCATCCGCAAACTGCTGGGCGCGTTCCGCGGAAACCGGCTGGAAGACCCGCGGTTCAGACCGGACTTCGGATCGGACGGCAAACGCCGGCGCGTCCTGGAGGCGGGCATCGATCAGCGCGATTTTGCGGTCGATTTCGGCGCGGTCCGCCTGGTCCGCGGAGCCGTATTGGCCAATCAGGTACTCGCGTACCAGGGTAAGCATTTCTCTGAACGGCTTGCCTTCGCCGGGGTCCTGGCCGAACGTAAGAGGAAGCTGATTCGCCAGAAACATGTCGACCCACGGGCCGTAGGCGCGGCCTTCTTCGCTTGAAGCGAATTGGGTGAGCCACTTCCGGACTTCATCCTGCGCGACCTGCCGGTAATCGGGGCGGCCCAGGTCATGATGATGGTAAAGCCTTCCGCGAAGCAGCCCGTAAAATGCGATCGACGGGTTGGAAATCAGCACGCTTGCCGGCACCGGCC
>CAZMMY010000299.1:0-3085 GCA_964567495.1 uncultured bacterium | reverse complement strand
AGCGCATCGATTTCGCCGACAATCGGGATAAAAGTCGCGACAGCCAGGACATTATCCATGAACGCGGTCAGAAGGGAGATAGCTGCGGTAAAAAGATTCAGCAGAAACACATGTCCGCCCCCGGCCGCATGCAGCATGCCTTTTGCGATCTGTTCGGTCACGCCCACGTACTTCAGAGTACCGACCGAAGCGAAGAGAATCATAAAAAACGAGAGGGTCCACCAGTCCACGCGGCGCATAAAAAAATCCCTGGCCTCGTCCCCCTTCAGAAGGATGGCGACAGCGGCAAAAAACATCGAGGTGCCGATCAGCAGGCAGTTTTTCTGCAGGTGGAACATTTCCTCAATATGGTGATGCATGACCAGCGAGGCGATCGTCCCCAGAAAGAGCACCCAGCAAACCGCGATGCCCTTTTTCGTGTACTTAACGTGTTTCAGCTCGTGCGGCTCATTGCCGCGTTTCTTCATATTCTCTTTAAGCTGGTTGATCGGCCCGCGGAAAATAATAAAACACAGCACTATAGTCACGGCGAGGCAGGCCGCGGAAATCGGAGCCGCCCAGCGCAGGAAATCAGCGAACGTCAGGCCCGCGCGCAGGGCGATCATGACGCCGATAGGGTTTCCAACTGCGGTGGCGCTGCTGCCGATATTGGTACAGAACACGGTCATCAGAAGGAACGGCACCGGGTTGACTTTATAGCGCCTGGTAACGTGAAACATCGTAGAGGTCATGAAAAGAATCGAGGTGACCTCGTCTACCAGCGCCGCGAAAACGGAAGCCATGAGCATCAGGATAGCCATAAGCAAGTAAGCCTGCTCGCCTACCGTATCTACGACTTTTGCCACAAGGAATTCGAAGAAATGGTTCTCCTCCAGGAAACCGATCACGGTCATCATGCCGACCAGGAAAAGGATGATGTCGAGGCTGGCGAATTCGATGACGTGCGGAATGTCGAGAAGGTTGGTGACCAGAAGGACCGCGAGGCCGCAAAAAGCAAAAGACAAGCGGAAATTCGAATAAAACAGTGTACCGCAGAGGATCGTCAGAAAAATAAGCGTGGAGATGATCTGTTTGGAAGTGAAGCCGGCGAAGGAAGTCAGGACGGCTGCGCCGATTAGAAGACCGACGATCATAAACGGTGTCTTAAGCTGTTTCATGGCTTGCATTATACGCGCAATCTCCTATTTTTCCAGACATACAGGTTTAAAAAAAACCCGCCGGGGCTGTAAACCCCGGCGGGCTTGAATTTCCCGGAAAATCCGCGCTTAAACCAGCGCTTTTTCTCCGCGTTCCTTGGTCCTGATTCGTACGACTTCTGTGATTTCGGAAACAAATATCTTTCCGTCACCCACGCCGCCCGTGAATGCCGCCTGCTGAACTGCGGTCAGAATGCGCTCCATGTCCTGAGACACGCAGACGATCTCGACCTTTACCTTCGGGAGGAAGTCCACTTTGAACTGCTCCCCGCGCCATTGCTGCACGCTGCCCCTTTGCTTGCCGTGGCCTTCGATTTCCGTGATCGTGATGCCGGGGTAGCCGGCGGCATCAAGAGCGGATTTTACGGCTTCAAGCTTTTCAGGCCGGATGATAGCTTCGATTTTTTTCATTACCGCACCCCGCTGTATTCTTTTTTCCCAGAACCGGAATATTCGGTCGTGGACGCCGCGACGGACTCAACTCCGTACGAATAATGAGACTTGCGGCCGACGAAATCGGGATAAGCAACATTGCCGTGCTCGGAAATATCCAGACCTTCGATTTCTTCCTGCAGTGTCACGCGAAGACCCATGGTGAACTTGATCAGGTACCATGCAATGGCCGAGACGATAAGAACAAACGCGCCCACAGCGACCACGCCGGTCAGCTGGGCCATCAGGAGCTTGGCGCCTCCGCCGAAAAACAGACCGTTGCCGGTCGTGTTGGGACTGACCCAGTCTTCAGCAAACAGGCCCACAGCGATCGTTCCAAACACTCCGTTGACGAGATGGACCGCAGTCGCGCCGACAGGATCATCAACACCAACCTTATCGAAGAAAATGACCGCGGGCACCACGATGATGCCGCCGATCAGACCGATCAGAGCCGCGCTGCCGACGCTGACAAAAGCGCAGCCTGCAGTAACCGCTACAAGGCCGGCCAGGCAGCCGTTGATGGTCATGCCGATATCGGGCTTCTTAAGGAAGAGGGTCGACATAATGGTCGCGCCCAACAGTCCGGTACAGGCCGCGATATTCGTGGTCAGGCAGATGTGGCTCATCAGACGAGGGTCTGCGGCCATGGTGCTGCCCGGGTTGAAACCGAACCAGCCGAGCCAGAGTACGAGCGTGCCGATCATGGCAAGCGCGATGTTGTGGCCGGGAATGGCATTGATCTGGCCTTTTTTAGGACCGAACTTTCCAAAACGGGGGCCGAGAATAATTGCGCCCGTCAAAGCTGCCCAGCCGCCGACAGAGTGCACCACGGTAGAACCGGCGAAATCCCAGAAGCCGCTCTTGGCGAGCCAGCCGCCGCCCCAGATCCAGTGGCCGGTCACAGGATAAATGAGACCGACAATAATGAAAGAGAAAACGATAAATGAGAAATACTTGATACGCCCACCGACCGAGCCGGAAACAATCGTCGCGGCCGTACCGGCGAACACAAGCTGGAAGAAAAACTTCGCGGAGAGAGGAACTCCGGTCCAGTTGAGCGCGCTGTAAACGCCCTGGTAAGCTTCGCCTGTCGCGGGGCTGTTGTCCGCGCCGCCAGCCATCAAAAGCCCCTGAAGGCCGACGAAAGCGTTGCCGTCGCCGAACATCAGACCGAAGCCAATGACCCAGAACGCGATCGTCGAGCACGCGAACACGACGAAGTTCTTCGACAAAATATTAACGCAGTTCTTGCTCTGCTGGAAACCTGCTTCAACGCAGGCGAAGCCGAGGTTCATGAAGAACACCAGCATTCCAGTTACAAGAACCCAAAGTGTATCCATTGCTACTTTAGGATCCATAAATTTGCAGTCTCCTTGGTTGAGTTAGTTTGTATAACTTCGCTCTTTAATACAAATGCCGTGCCAAGTCTCAGATATCATTCTTGCTAGCTAATG
>CAZMMY010000298.1:0-3086 GCA_964567495.1 uncultured bacterium | reverse complement strand
GTGGATTCCATCGACTATCTCGAGATTGTCGACGCAGACAGCCTTGAAAGCTTGTTGTCGCCGCGCCGCAGAATGGCCGTCCTCGGGGCGGTAAGGCTGTCCAAGACAAGACTGATCGACAATGTTATAATCGAAGGCCTTAAATAAGGAGAACACGGGAAATGCAGCGTCAAATGCTTCATGGGAAAATTCATAGAGCGACCGTCACCGAAGCGCGCGTCGATTACGTGGGCAGCATCACCATCGACGAGAAGCTCCTCAAGGCGGCCGATATTCTCCCCGGCGAGAAAGTGCTGATTGCCAATCTGGCCAACGGGGCCAGGCTCGAAAGCTACGCGGTCAAGGGCAAGGCCGGCGGCGGCGTCGTTTGCCTGAACGGCGGCGCAGCGCTCCACGGCAAGCCCGGCGACCTCGTCATCATTATGACTTTCGCGGTGCTGGACGAAAATGAAATCAAGAAGCACAGGCCGCGCGTCGTCCACGTCGACAAGAAAAACCGCATCGTCCCGTAACATCTTCATGAAAAAAGTCGGAATCATCGGCTGCGGAGCCATCGGCTCCGGCATTGCCGCCTTCATCGCCCGCGAATTTTCCGCGCTTGCTCGGGTTTCGTACGTCTGCGACCACAGCGCTGAAAAGGCCGGAAACCTTAAAAAGCAGGTCAAGGGAGCCGCCGTCTGTTCTATGGCGGAACTGCTTCTCTGTTCGGACGTGGTGGTCGAAGCGGCTTCGCCCGCAGCCGTCAAAGAAATCCTCAAGAAGAAGCGCCGGCGCGGCCAGGAAATACTCATCATGAGCGTAGGCGGGCTGCTCGGCGTCAAAAAAATCCCTGCGGGGATCTTTGTGCCTTCCGGCGCCATTGCCGGCCTGGACGGCATTGCTGCGGCCCGTGAGGCCGGAATCCTCAGCGTCCGCATCGTGACGCGCAAGCCTCCGCGCGGACTCGACCAGGCGCCCTATTTTAAAAAGAAGAAATTTCCGAAACTCTACGGCGGCGAAGCGATCCGTGTTTTCAAGGGCAACGCCCGGGAAGCCGTTGAGAATTTTCCGGCCAATATTAACGTGGCAGCAGTGCTTAGCCTGGCCGGGACCGGCCCGGAAAAAACCGAGGTCGAGATCTGGACGTCCATGGCCTATACCCGTAATGTCCACGAAGTCACCGTGGAGTCGAAGGCGGGAAGTATGACTTTTATTACACGCAACATTCCGTCGCCTGAGAATCCCAGGACCAGCGCGCTGGCCATCGAATCCGGCAAGGCCTGCCTGCGCAGGATTTTCGGAGGCATGCGGGTGGGCACGTGAAGAGTAAGGATGGAGTTGAGAGTTCCGAGTTCATCGAGGTCAAGGGCGCGCGCGAGAACAATCTCAAAAATGTCAGCCTGAAAATCCCGCGCAACAAGCTGGTCGTGATCACCGGGCTGTCCGGCTCAGGCAAATCCTCGCTTGCCTTCGATACCATCTACGCGGAAGGGCAGCGCCGCTACCTTGAAAGCCTTTCCTCATACGCCCGTCAGTTCCTGGAAAAGCTGAAAAAGCCTGATGTGGATTACATCTCAGGCCTTTCACCCGCGATTTCTATCGAGCAGAAACTTTCCTCCCATAACCCGCGTTCAATCGTGGCCACGGTCACGGAAATTTACGATTATCTGCGCCTGCTTTACGCCAAGTCTGGTGACACGGCCTGCCCGGAATGCGGGAGCGAGCTCAAACAGCAATTACCCGGCCAGATTGTGAAGGAAATACTTGCTTCTCTGGCAGGAGAGCCGGTTAAAGTGTTCGCGCCCATGGTGCGCGGCCGCAAGGGCGAGTTCCAGAAATTGTTTCAAGATGTTCTGAAGCGCGGCTTCAGCCAGGCCCGAATCGACGGCAAGATGGTCCGGCTTGACCCGAAGCTGAAACTCAAAAAGACTTTCCGCCACGACATCGAAGTGTTCGTCGACGACCTGGCCGTGGACGCCAAAAAAGAAAAACGCCTTTCCGACGCAGTCCAGACCGCGCTGCAGCTGGGCGCGGGGTTTGTTATGCTCCAGCGTGCGGGCGAAAAGAAAACCGAGGAGCGTGTTTTCTCGACCCGCCGCAGCTGTTTAAAATGCCAGATCAGTGTGCCCGAGCTGACGCCTAATATGTTTTCCTTCAACAGCCCCTATGGCGCGTGCCCGAAATGCAAAGGTCTTGGCTGGCTTTCGCAGGTGCAGAAAGGCGGCGTGATCAAGGATGATTCCAAGCCCCTGATGCGCGGCGGCCTGAACGAAGAATTGTTTTTCTCATTCAATAAATACTTCATCGAAGACCTGCTTTACGATCTGACCAAGAAGTTCCATTTCGAATGGGGCATGCCGTGGAAAGAGTGGCCGGAAGAAGCGCGCGAGGTTTTCTTCTGGGGCGACCCGGACGTTTCGGGCCTGATCGAAGAGCTGGAACGCCTGTTTCACGAAACCCAGTCGGAGGAGGTGCGCCGCAAGGTTGCGCGTTTCCTGAAAGAAGACATCTGCTCCGAGTGCAAAGGCAAGCGCCTGCGCAAGGAGAGCCTGCAGGTCCGGATCGCGGGCAAGAATATCGTGGAAATGATCGAGCAGTCGGTCGAAGCGGCCCAGCCGTTTTTTCAGAAGCTCGAATTTCCCGAGAACCAGCGGAAGATCACGGACCCGGTTTTGAAAGAGATCCGCTCCCGGCTCGGTTTTCTGCTCGGCGTGGGCCTGGGCTACATTACGCTCGACCGCACCGTGGCCACACTTTCAGGCGGCGAACTGCAGCGGATCCGCCTGGCAGCGCAGATCGGCGTGGGGCTGACCGGCGTTCTGTATGTTCTGGACGAGCCCAGCATCGGCCTGCACCCGCGCGATAACAAAAAACTTCTGAACACGCTTGAAAAACTGCGCGACCTTAAAAATACCGTGCTGGTCGTGGAACATGACGAAGAAACCATGCGCCGCGCCGACTATCTGATCGACCTCGGCCCTGGCGCGGGGGTCGAAGGCGGCCATGTCGTGGCGGCCGGGCATCCTGACGAGCTTCAGAAAGGCAGCGAGTCGCTGACCGCTAAGTTCCTGAGCGGCGAAGCCGCGATCCCTGTGCCTGAGCAGAGG
>CAZMMY010000297.1:0-3139 GCA_964567495.1 uncultured bacterium | reverse complement strand
AGCCGACTGCGCTCACGCGCCGCAAAGCGCCAGATCCCGCCCGTCAGCGTTTCGATTCCGGAATCCGCCGAGCGCGCCGAATCTTTCAGCTCTTTGTCCAGCTTCAGCATTTCGTCCTGCAGGGGCGGCGAGAACGGGTCCCCCTTCAGGTCCGCCGCCCAGACATAAAATGTTTTTTCCCCAGTTTGAACTTTCAGCGCGCCATCCTGCCAGGTTCTCTCCACCGGAGTCTTGGAATTTTTTTCGGGAGGGAGGTTTTCTTTCCAGCTTCCGAGCTGCTGAAAAAAAAGCAGCAGAGGATCTTCGGAGATCCAGCGCGCGCCCATGCCCGCAAGGGGGCCGTACAAAAAGGAATTCAGCCTTTGCGCGAACCCCTTGGCCGGAGAACCGCTGTTCAGGATCCGGATGTCACCTGCGGTGAGAAGCTGATAGCGCAGCGGAAAGTAAAGGCTGTGAAACGCCTCGAGGAGTTTGTCCTGGTCGGGAAACGGGGCGATGAAAATGAAAGAGGAAGCGCGCGCGGTCTCAACGGCGCGGTCGAAGGCCGCTTTCGCGAGATCCTCGTCGGCATGACCTACGGCCCAGTAAGCGCGCCTCTGCTGGCTTTTGACGAGCCGCTCGATCGCGGTTTGCATCGCGGTATCCCGCTTGATCTGTGGGAGCAGGTCCCAGAACTGGGTTTCAAGCCAAGGGCCCTGCCTCAACCGCAGCGCGCCCAGCACGAGTGCGCCGGCGACGAAAGCGAGCCAGGCCCCGGCCGCGATTTTTTGCCAGCTCGCGCGCCGCGAAGATCCGGACGACTCTTCTTTATTTGGATGGGGCGGGGCCGATAGCATGATCGAATAGGGTCTGGACCTCATTTTCCGAGAGTCCCGTACGCAAATCCTGAAGTTCAAAGACAGTTTCCGTAACGTCGCCTTCTTTTCCTTCCCAAATCATGGCGCGGAGCTGCGGGCCCGAACCCTTCAGTGTGATCGCGAGAACGGCTTTCGACAGAGGGTTCTTCCGGCGCGGCTTGAATCCCAGTTGCCAGTTTGTTTCCGTTCCCAGGAAGAACAGCTCAAAATTCTTTTCCCACTCCTCTCGCTCTCCCGAAAAAATCGAAAGGAAAGTATTCCCGACGAATTGCAACTCGCGGGACTGGGCAAGGGCATCTCCCGTCTCTCCCGATTCATTTACGAACTCGGGAGGTCTGTTCTTTCCCAAAATCAGTTTTTGACGGACGGGCGAGACGACTTCCCGGGACAGGCCGACCTTGGGAGCGTAGATCACTACCCCCTGGGAACGCACGGAATTTTTGAGATAGGGCAGGCGACGTTGCTCGGTGAAATCGGCCTTGACCCAGCTCACCGACCTTAGCGCTTCCGTAGTTTGCAAGAACGCGCTCGGGACATTTTCGGGATTCACAGGAGACGAAAAAAGCGGATCGTTTTCCCGGGCAGATAGAGAGCTAACTAGGAGAACGGCGAGGACGATTGAAAAAAGTGAAATCCGGCGCTTCATTTTCTCCTCAATATTTCGAGGAACACATCGGGGGTTGCCAGGCACATTTCCCCACTTTCCTTATGTACAGCAACCTGCACGGTATGGCCTTTCGCCAGCTTCTTTCCTGTCCCGGCGTCGTGCACCACGTAGTTGACCTTGATGCGGTGCTCGATGTCTTCGAGCTGGGCGGTGACCCGGATTTTCATGGCGTAACGCGCCGGCTGGATAAAACGGCAGCCGCAATCGATGACCGGCCAGATGTAGCCGAGCTGGGCACATTCGGGAACGTCCAGGCCTTTCATCCGGAAGAGGAGGGTGCGCGCTGCCTCGAAGTATTTGAAATAGTTACCGTGCCAGACGATGTTCCAGCCGTCCGCGTCATGAAAGGGAATT
This sequence comes from uncultured bacterium, assembly GCA_964567495.1. Lineage (GTDB taxonomy): Bacteria > Omnitrophota > Omnitrophia > Omnitrophales > Aquincolibacteriaceae > CAYLPP01. The sequence goes on along the minus strand of CAZMMY010000297.1, from coordinate 1,261 downwards.
TCCATCTCCGCGGTCACTTCATCCAGAACCGAAGCCAAGTTTTCGAGAGTGGTTGTGTTTTCAAGGTTCATCGCATTATCTCCATTCCGACAGTCGCGGAACCCGCGAGAGGCCAAGCGCGTTTTCGGATGACTTCGCAGAGGTCGCGCAGGCAGGTATCGAGGGGCCGGTCTTCCTCAAGAAAAGCTGCCACATCGCGCAGGGTTGAAAAAAAATTTCCATTTTCCGCGGTTAGGACGTTCTGCAGGCCGTCCTTGCCATGGCGGCATTCGAGCCCCTGCATCGCCCCGAACAGGGCGGCAGCCGCGACTTGCTCCGTGAGGGTCAGCACCCGCAGGGCATCGCGCGCCGCGATCGTGCCCATGCTCACCTTGTCCTGGTTGTGGCATTCGGTCGAGCGCGAAAAGGAGGAGGCGGGCATCGTAAGCTTGAGCGCCTCGGCGGTCCAAGCCGAAGTCGCGATTTGTAAAGCCTTGAGGCCGTGATTTACCGGCAGACGTTCCGTCGCTGCCCCGGAAAGATTTGCGGGAAGTCCCCGGTTCGTGCGGATATCCACGAGGAGCGAAAGCTGGCGGTCCATCAAATCGGACAGGCTCGCGACAGCCGTTTTGAGAGAGTCCATCGCCATACAGATGTGCCCGCCGTAAAAGTGCCCACCGTGCCAGACGCGCCGGTTCTCCGCGTCGACGATGGGATTGTCGTTCACGCTGTTTAGCTCAACTTCGATCCAGCGGCCCGCCCAGGAGAGTGTATCCGAGAGGACACCGATAACGTGCGGCGCGCAGCGGAGCGCGTAGGTATCTTGAAGCTGCGCAGGGTTACCCTGCTTCGCTCCATTTTCTGAAACCCCTTCGAGGTCAGCCCAGATTTGCGCCGCGGCTTCCATCTGCCCGGGATGTTTCTTGAATTTGAAAAGCTCGGGACTGAACGATTCCCGCCGTCCCTGCAGCGCAAGCGCAGACCATGCGGTGATGCGCGCAGACAGCTTCGCCAGATATTCGGCGCGCGAGAACGCGAGGCAAGCGAGCCCCGTCATGACGCTCGTCCCGTTCATTAAAGCGAGGGCTTCTTTTGGAGCGAGCTGGAGCGGCTGCAGCTTCAGGTCCCTCCAGGCCTCGCCGGACGGAACGCGCTCGCCCTTCCACAAAACTTCCCCTTCTCCGGCCAAGACGGCAGCGACATAGGACAGCGGCGTCAAATCCCCGCTTGCTCCCACAGACCCTTCCTCCGGGATCAGCGGCAATATTTTTTGGTTGATCAG
>CAZMMY010000296.1:510-3143 GCA_964567495.1 uncultured bacterium | reverse complement strand
TTCCCGATCAAAACGCCGCCGCCGATCAGTGACGCGAAAAAAAATCCCAGCAGGCCTTTACGGACCGGTGCGCCGCTTTTCTCCCAGACGCTGCGCAGCCAGGAAGCCGTCTCGAGGCATGCGACCGGATAAAGTTCATACAAATATCGCGGGCCGTACTGGTTCCCGCCCCAGGAATAGTAGAGAAAGTAGGCTGCGGGCAGGAGCAGAGCGGACAGCCGCACCGTGTAAATCCATGAAGAAGACGCGCGGCACAGGCACAGGAGAAGAAAGATTGCGGTGACGAAAGGCGAGGTCCACTCGACGGCATACAGGATTCGCTGGCCGAGATACTGCATACCGGTCAGCGGCGTATAGCCGGAAATGAACCCCAGCTTTTCATGCGAATGAAGATAATGATTGGGAGCGTCGAAAAAACTGCCGGTAATTTTGAAATTATACCAGGCGTGTAAAAGAACCAGCGAGCCCGCCCCCGCTGAAAAAAGAAGAAAACCGGCCCTCCCCCTCGCTGTTTTCAGCAGCCCAGGCAGGAGAAACATGACCGCCGGAAAAGCCATGAACGCGGCAGTCAGGTAACGCGTGCCGAAAGCCGCGCCCAGCAGCAGGCCGGCGGCCAGGCCCAGGAAAGGCTGGTTTTTATCTTTCCAGTGCCAGGCGGTCAGGAAAAAAGCGCCCATCAGGAAAAGACAGAGCGGATGAGAATAATACGAAGCCCCGGTGAAAAGAAAAAACGGACTGAAAAGCAGGAATAGAAACGCCGCGGCGGCGGCAGGCCTGCCGTAAATTTTTACACCGAAAGCCAGCCACAGCAGCGCACCAGCCGCGGTCAGAAGCGGATTGATAAGGTGAGTCAGCCCAAGCGAAATGCCGGCCGCCCATACAAGAGGCCAGCCCGGCGGATAAACGCTGAACCATTTGCCGCCGATGTCGCCGATATGGGTGACTGAAAAGAATTCCTTGAGCGGATGCGGGTCGGCCCAGAGCTTTTCCCGCAGGAAATACTGGGCCATGAAAGAGCAGGAATGCTCGTCCCCCGAGTTCATGAAGCGCAGGAGCAGCCAGCGGTTAACGGCGTAGAGCGCGGCTAGAAGAACAAGAAAGGCCGCCGCCGCTCTGACTGACGCCGGAAGCGAAAGGACTTTGGCGGCAAGGCGTCTTTTCTTTTCCAGGAACCTGTCCGGATAAACCGCCATATAGAAAAAAGCGAAAGCGCAGGCGGCGGCGTGAAGGAAAAAAGGCAGGCCGGTCACAAAATATACGCCGGTCACGGCCTGGTGGAAATAGAGCCCTGCCGCCAGCGACACCAGAAAGGCCGCGCCGAGGACTGCGGAGAATTTTTTTGGGCTCACGATTTCCCTTTTTGATAGACCCGGAGGCCGTTGGTATCGTCGGTCAGAGAGTAACCAAGCTTTTCGATTTCCGCAAAATGGGTTTCATAGTCCCCTCCCAGCCATTTTTTGCCTACAATCACGTAATCAGAAGACATGGCTTCCGGGCTCCCGCCCTCGCGCGGGTTCCTATTCTCATAGATGTGCAGATTTTTACGGTGAGCGAGAAATGGCGCAAGGAATTCGTGTGTCCTGACAGAAGCCTCCGCCGGAATGCTTTTCAGGAAATCACGGGTTTCCATAAGCATGGGGTCGCGTGCGGTTTTAAATGAGCGGCTGATTAAATACCCGTCCGGCGCTCCGGCCATCAAAATCGACGCGCCGACCAGCATGACAGGCGCCCAGTTACGAGGCTCCAGTTTTTTCAGTCCAAAAACCACGGAAAGAAACACGGCCGGCGTCAGAAACGCGGTGTACTGAAAGAAAATGGAAACCACCTGCGGATTGCGGGCGGTCAGGTTTTGGAGGATCGGCGGCAGGGCCGGGATCAGCGCCAGCGGATTCAGAAAGGCAAGAAAAGCCACGGGCGCGAAAATCTTGACCAGATACGCCGCACTCGCCGGGCGGCCTACGTGCCTGGCCAGAGCGGCCAGGCCTTCGTCTTTCCAGGCCAGGAAGTTTCCGCTCAGGTAGAAGTATTCCCCGCCCGCGAATTTCGGGATCAGCCATTTGATGGAAAAAACAAACCAGAAAGCGGAAAGCGTAAGCCATACGGCCGCAAACAGGCGCCGGTCTCTCATCGCCAGAAAAATGTAAACGCAAAGGGCGGCCGTGGAAAGCGCAGCGCCTTCTTTTGAGGAAAGAAGGAGCGCGAGAAAAACCGAAGCTGTGATTTTGCGGTTTCGCTCCAGCGCGTCAAAAGCCCAGAGCATGAACGGCGCGGCCAGGACTTCGGGGTGAAACTCAAAACGGACGGCGTTACGCAGGGGCAGATAGACCGCGTAAGCGAATACCACAGCAAGCGCCCACTCCTTTTGTTTCAAATGGCGGGCAGCGATGGAATAAAGCGGGAAAATCCCAAGCGCGGCGCTGACGGCCTGCAAAGCCAGCAGCAGCGCGGGTTCCGGGAAGGCCGCGTAAGGAACGGCAAGAATCGCCAGCAGCGGGCTCATGTGGTCTCCCAGCAGGCAGATACCGCCTTTGATGGAAGAATGAAGGAAAGAGCCTCGCGTCGTTGCCCAGATGGACTGGACGAAAATCGCCATATCGAAGCCATCCTCAAAGCTCAGAAAACGCAGCCAGGAA
>CAZMMY010000296.1:0-500 GCA_964567495.1 uncultured bacterium | reverse complement strand
CAGGTCAGCGCGGACGAAATAAACAGCACGGCAAGCACAAGGCGTTCCTTTATTTTTATCTTCCAGCGCTGCCAGACCATGACCGCAAACGCCAGAAATGAAAGAACCATGATGGCAAGCCGGTGGAGAGCGGGCTTGGCTGCGATCAGCGGCTCGAGAGAAGCCGGTATGAAAGGCGCGCCTCCGGTCATAAAAAGATAAACGCCGGGAATGACTATGGCGAGCGTCAGGACAAGAACCGCTGGCTTGCGGAAAAAGGTTTCGATCACGAGCGCACCAGGCCGTATTCTTTCAGGAACTCGATCAGCGCGTCCGCCGCCAGAACATGGCCTGCAGGCGTCCAGTGCAGGTCTTCCGGAATATATAACGCGTCCAGGCCCTTGTCTGCGGCACTCTGCGCAAAAACAGGCGTCAGGTCGAGTGCCGGCACATTTTCTGCGGCCGCAAGGCGCAGAAAGGAATCACGGACGGGTTCAACGCTCCCGCTGATCCAGCGTGCC
>CAZMMY010000295.1:0-3145 GCA_964567495.1 uncultured bacterium | reverse complement strand
ACCGCACAGCTACCAGCAGGTTCCCAAAATGATTGCAGACAAAGTCATCGGCGAGCAGGCCGCAACTGCCTAATTTAAGAGGATAAAATGGCCGGAAATAAAGAGAAAATCAGGATTAAGTTAAAAGCGTATGATCACCGGGTGCTGGACCAGTCCGTCCAGGAAATTGTCGGCACCGCCAAGCGCACGGGCGCGAAAGTGATCGGTCCGATTCCTCTTCCGACCCGGATCTGGAAGACCACTGTTCTTCGCGGTCCCACGATCGACAAGAAGTCCCGCGACCAGTTTGAAATGAGAACGCACAAAAGACTTATCGGTATCGAAGATCCCACCTCCCGCACGGTTGATGCGCTGATGAAGCTCGATCTGCCGGCTGGTGTGGACGTCGAGATTAAACTTTAAGAGAGAAGAAAATGATCGGCCTTTTAGCTAAAAAAGTTGGTATGACGCAGTTGTTCGACGAGCAGGGGGAGCAGGTCCCGGTGACCGTCCTCGAAGTCGGTCCCTGCAAGGTCTCGGATGTGAAGTCCAAGGCCAAGCACGGTTACTCCGCCGTTCAGCTCGCGTTCGACGCCTGCAAGGAAAAAGTTCTGAACAAGCCCAAGGTCGGACATCTGACGAAGGCGGGCCTTGAAACCCTGCGCTACATTCGCGAAATCCGGACCGAAGAGACCGAAGGGCTCAAGGTCGGTACCGAGCTCCGCGTGGACAATTTTCAGGCCGGCGATTGGGTTGATGTCGAAGGCACTTCGATCGGCCATGGTTTCCAGGGTGTCGTGAAGCGCCATCATTTCAAAGGCGCGCAGACCTTCAGCCACGGCGATATGTCCCGCCGCCGCCCGGGTTCGATCGGCGCCTCGTCCTTTCCTTCGCGCGTTATGAAGGGTATGAGGATGCACGGCCAGATGGGCAACAAAAAGATTACGGTTCAGAACCTGAAGGTCGTCAAGGTTGACGAAGCCAACAACCTGCTGCTGATCAAGGGTTCGGTACCCGGTTTTGAAGGCCGGTACCTCATCGTTCGCACCGCGCTCAAAAAAGGCGCCAAGCGCAAGTGGAAAGTCCAGGGCAATTCCCCGGAACAAGCTCCCGCGGCTGCTTCGAAAGAAGCTGCTGGCAATACTCCCGAATCAGAAAAGTCCTGATCGAGACAAGCTTAAAATCAAGGAAAGCTTAAATTTATGAAAGCGATTGTTTACTCAAAAGAAGGCAAAAAGAAGGGCGAAGTCGTCCTGAACCCCGCAATTTTTGCGGCCCAGGTCAATGCGCGCCTGCTTGAACTCGTCAGAAACGCTTATAGTGCAAACCTGCGCCGCGGCACTGCGGACACCAAAGTTCGTAAGGAAGTCCGTGGCGGCGGCAAGAAACCCTGGAAGCAGAAGGGCACCGGCCGCGCCCGTCACAGCTCGATCCGTTCTCCTATATGGAGAGGCGGCGGCACGGTTTTCGGTCCGCACCCACGCTCTTATTTCGTGAACATGCCCCGCACCATGCGCCGGACTTCTTTGATTTCCGCGCTCAGCCTGCGCGGCGAACAGAAAAACATCCTGATCCTGGAAGACGTGAAGCTCGAATCTCCCAAGACCAAGGAATTCGCGGAAATCGTCAAGTCCCTTCCGCTGGATGAGAAGCGCGCTCTTTGCGTCGTGAAAGAAATTGATCAGAACCTTGAACGCGCCAGTCGCAACCTGGGCGGGCTCGTGGAAGTTCGCAAGGCCAGCGACCTGAACGCTTATGATGTTCTCCAGAAAGAGAAAGTCATTCTGGAAGAAGATGCCGTGGCTGCGCTCGAAGGCCGCCTCCTCGAAGACGCTCATCCTGTTGAAATCGTGGAAGCCGAAGAAGGCAAGCCTGGCAAGACTAAAAAAGCGACCAAGAAGCCCCGCGTGGCCAAGAAGACCAAAGCTGCCAAATCTGCCGCGGTTGCTGCCAAGCGCAACAAAGTGAAAGCGAAGAAAGCGCCTGCTGCCAAGAAGCCGGCCGCCAAAAAAGGTAAAAAGTCATGAAGCTGAGCCTTTACAACGTCATTCAAGAGCCGGTCATTACCGAGAAGATCACCCGCGAAACTGAAAAGTCTCGCAAGTACGCCTTCAAGGTGCATCCGGACGCCAATAAGAAAGAAATCAAGTCGGCTGTTGAAAAGATTTTCAACGTCCACGTGACCAAGATCAACACCATCAACAACTCTGGAAAATGGAGAAGGGTCCGTTATCAGCCCGGCCGCACGGCAGACTGGAAGAAAGCTATTGTCACAGTCCGCGCCGGCGAAAAGATTGATATTACGGCTTAATTTATGGGACTTATCAAATACAAACCTACGACTGCGACGCGCCGTTTTGCGAACGTTCCGGATTTTGCGGAAGTTACCGAAACCCGTCCTTATAAGCCGCTTACGGTCATCAAGAAGCGTACTGGCGGCCGCAACAATAACGGGCATATTACCTCGCGCCGTATCGGCGGGGGACACAAGAAACGTCTGCGCCTCGTGGATTTCCGCAGGAACAAGTTCGGCGTTCCCGCGACGGTCCTTACGGTTGAGTATGATCCTAACCGCAGCGCGCGCATCGCGCTGATCCAGTATCAAGACGGCGAGAAAAGCTACATCCTCTGCCCCGAAGGCCTTCTGGTCGGCCAGACGGTCATGAGCGGTGAAAAGGCCGAAGTGAAGCTGGGTAACCACCTTCCTCTGCGCGCCATTCCCGAAGGTACGGCGATCCACAACATCGAGCTGTATCCGGGCCTTGGCGGCAAGCTTGTCCGCGCCGGCGGCGGTATCGCCCAGATTCTTTCGAAAGAAAACGAATACGCGCATATCAAGCTCTCGAGCGGTGAAGTCCGCATGATTCCGCTGAAGTCGTATGCGACGGTCGGCCAGGTTTCGAACATTGACCACGAAAACATTTCTCTCGGCAAAGCGGGCCGCGCCCGCTGGCTGGGAAGACGTCCTGCTTCTCGCGGCGTCGCCAAGAACCCCGTTGACCATCCTATGGGTGGCGGTGAAGGTAAATCGAAGGGCGGCAACCACCCGCAGTCTCCGTGGGGCCAGAAAGCCAAGGGTCTTAGAACTCGCGGCCGCAATAAAGTCACTAATAAGTGGATCGTCAAAGACAGAAGGAAATAAGGAATAACTCATGGGACGTTCAAT
>CAZMMY010000294.1:0-3153 GCA_964567495.1 uncultured bacterium | reverse complement strand
GCAGAGCGACTGGGATGTCGGCGACCAGCCGCCCGAACTCTGGAACCAGTACAAAACCGATTTCGCACCGGGCTCACACATCCGTATCCATCCGCTGCTTGACTGGACCGAGCTGGACATCTGGGAATACATCGAAAAAGAAAGCATTCCTATCACCTCGCTTTATTTTGACAGGGGAAAAGGGGAGCGCTACCGTTCGCTCGGCTGTTACCCCTGCACCAACCCGGTGAAATCCGAAGCCAAGAACCTTCAAGACATCATCACTGAGCTCAAGACCGGAAAATTCGCGAACATCGCGGAACGTTCCGGCCGCGCCCAGGACAAGGAAGACGGCGGCGGCCTGGAAACTCTTCGCCGCGACGGGTACATGTAAAATGACGGCGTCCAAAGAACTCGAACAGAAAATGAATATTGTGATCGTGGGCCATGTGGACCATGGCAAGAGCACGGTCATCGGCCGTCTGCTGGCGGACACCGGTTCGCTTCCGCAGGGCAAGCTGGAGCAGGTCAAAGCCGATTGCGCGCGCAACTCCAAGCCGTTCGAGTACGCTTTCCTTCTGGATGCGCTGAAAGACGAGCAGGCGCAGGGTATTACGATCGACACAGCCCGCAGCTTCTTCAAAAGCAAGAAGCGCCAGTACATCATCATTGACGCGCCGGGCCACATCGAATTCCTGAAAAACATGATTACCGGCGCCGCGCGCGCCGAAGCCGCGCTGCTCATCATCGATGCCAAGGAAGGCATCCAGGAAAACAGCAAGCGTCACGGCTATCTTCTCTCCATGCTCGGTATCCGCCAAATCGCGGTCTGCGTCAACAAAATGGACCTGGTCAACTACAGCCAGAAGGCGTTCGATGAAATCGAAGCTGATTACCGCAAGTTCCTGAAGCAGATCAACGTAGAACCCAAGGCGTTTATCCCCATCGCGGCCATGGAAGGCGAGAACATCGCGGAGAACTCCTCCAAGATGAAGTGGTACAAGGGCCATTGTGTGCTTGATACGCTCGACGCTTTCGAAAAGGCGCCGGCCACTGAGAACAAGCCGTTCCGCATGCCGGTGCAGGCCATTTACAAGTTTACGGAATCAGGCGACGACCGCCGCATTGTTTCCGGCCGTGTCGAATCCGGCACCATTAAAGTCGGCGACAAGGTCATTTTCCTTCCTTCGAACAAGCGTTCGGAAGTCAAATCTATCGAGGCTTTCAACGCCCCGTCTAAAACGCAGATCGGCCCCGGCTGGTCTACGGGCTTCACGCTGAAGGAGCAGATTTACATCAACCGCGGTGACATCATGTGCAAGATCGAGGAAGACCAGCCGCAGGTCAGCACACTTTTCCAGGCCGAGCTTTTCTGGATGGGCAAGGAGCCGCTCGTCATGGACAAAGAATACAAGCTCAAGATCGGGACCGCCAAGATTCCGGTATGGCTGAAGGAAATCAAGAAAATCATCGACGCTTCCGACCTGAAAAAAGCGGACAAGAAACAGATCGACCGCAATGACGTGGCCCAGTGCATTTTTGAATGTGCCAGCCCGGTCGCATTTGACCTTTCCGGAACGCTGGAGGCCACGGGCCGCTTTGTGATCGTGGATAAATATGACATCTCGGGCGGCGGCATTATTTCCGCCGTGATCAAGGACGATCAGGCCGATGTGCGCGAGCAGGTCCATCAGCGTGAGATGAAATGGGACTTCAGCATTGTGGACCCCAAGGACCGCACGAGCAAATATGGCCACATGCCCAAGATGATCCTTTTGACCGGCAAGGTCGGAGTGGACAAAAAAACCATCGCCAAGGAAGTCGAAAAAGCGCTCTTTGAAAAAGGCGCCAAGACTTATTTCCTCGGGATCGGCAACCTGCTGCGCGGTTTGGACGCGGACCTTGAGCACCATAAGAAAGCGCGCCGCGAGCACGTGCGCCGCCTGGGCGAAGTCGGCCATATCCTGATGGACGCGGGCCTGATCGTGTTCGCCACGGCCAGCAATCTGAACGACGACGAGCTCCGGCTTCTGCAGGAAGTCACGGACCGCTCCTCCATCCTGATGGTGAACGTCGGCAAGAATGAATTTCGCGACGGCGCGGTCGACCTGAACTTAAGCGAAAAAGACAGCGCCTCCAAAAACGCCAAAGCCGTGCTCGCGCTTCTGGCCGAGCACAAAATCCTTTCCATCGGGGACTGACCCAGACGTGCCTTTCAAGCGCCGTGTGGTGATTACCGGCCTCGGCGTTGTGAGCCCCGTGGGCACCGGCATACCTGCCTTTCTGAACAGCCTGCGCCATGGCGTCCCCGGCTACAGCGCGATCGAATCTTTCAGCACTTCGAACTGCCCTGTCAAAGACGCCTACGAAGTCAAACACTTCAACCCGCATATCCTGGGCGTCCACCTGCTGGACCCGTTCATTCAGTATGCCGTGGCCTCCGCCGATGAAGCCATCCGCGACGCAAAGCTGGAGATTGAAAGAATTGATCCCTTCCGAATCGGCATTGCAGTCAGCTCCAGCAAGGGCGGCGTCCACACCGTGGACCGGTTTGCCGAACGCTTCCGAAAATATCCCAGCGCGATTCTTGGCGCCCGTATTTACTGCAACTCTGTGCCGAATTTTGGAACCCAGTGGATCGCGCGCAAGTGGAAGCTCCAGGGCCCGGCAAAGTGTTACGTGCTGGCCTGCGCCACCGGCACCGTTTCCATCCTTGAAGGCGCTCGCCTGGTTGCCGACGGTTATTCTGACTACTGCATTGCGGGCGCCAGCGACGCCTCGATCACGCCTTTGATGCTTTCGGCCTACCATAATATGAAAGTCCTGTCCAAAGGCCCCATGCTTCCTTTCGACAAGCGGCGCAGCGGTTTCGGCGTGGGGGAGGGCGCCGGCGTGGTTATTCTGGAAACAATCGAAAGCGCCAAAGCGCGAGGCGCAAAAATTTACGGCGAAATCCTCGGCGGAGCCATGGGTATGGACGCGCACGACACGGTCCACTTCGACCCGCAGGGGGACACGCTCGCGCGTGTGCTCGAAAATACGATGAAAAATTCCGGCGTTGAAAAAAACGAGATCGACTACGTTAACGTGCACGGGACGGCGACGAAGGTCGGCGACGCCTACGAAACGAACCAGCTCAAAAAATTCTTTCACGCGAAGGCGCACAAAATTCCC
>CAZMMY010000293.1:2496-3166 GCA_964567495.1 uncultured bacterium | reverse complement strand
CCGGTTCGTTTTCAGGAGCGCGCGGCTTTGCGCGGAAGCCCACCGTCAGCGAACCCCGGTGGGTCAAGCGTGTGCTGACCGGCATTGCTCTGGTTTATCTGGCGATCTTCCTGCTGATGCCTATTCTGGTTGTCATGTTCTCCGCGCTGAAAAAAGGCTTCGGTGTTTATTTCAACTCTTTCGCGGACCCTGACACGATTGCCGCCATCAAGCTGACGCTTCTGGCCGCCGGCATCAGCGTGCCCCTCAATCTCATCTTCGGTATTGCTGCCGCATGGACTATCACCAAATTCGAATTCTGGGGCAAGAAAGTCCTGCTCACGCTGATCGAGCTTCCGTTCACAGTTTCACCGGTCATTTCCGGCCTGATTTTCGTCCTCCTGTTCGGCGCGCAGGGCGTGTTCGGCCCCTGGCTGCGTGAGCACGACATCAAGATTATTTTCGCGGTGCCCGGCATTATCCTGGCCACTATCTTTGTGACCTTCCCGTTTGTGGCGCGCGAGTTGATCCCGCTGATGCAGGCGCAGGGAACGGACGAGGAAAACGCGGCCGTCATTCTCGGCGCAAACGGCTGGCAGACATTCTGGAAAGTCACGCTGCCCAATATTAAATGGGGCCTTCTTTACGGCGTCATCCTTTGCAACGCGCGCTCCATGGGGGAGTTCGGCGC
>CAZMMY010000293.1:0-2486 GCA_964567495.1 uncultured bacterium | reverse complement strand
TGTCCGGCCATATCCGCGGTCTGACCAATACGATTCCGCTGCATGTGGAGATTCTCTACAACGAATACAAGCTGGAACCCGCGTTCGCGGTGGCGTCGCTCCTCATGTTCCTGGCGATCCTTACGCTGATTGCAAAAAATCTTATCGAATGGCACACGCGCCGCGAAGCCGAGCAGCTCGCGGCGGCTGAAAGGGCGGAGTCATGAGTATCGAAGTCCAGAAACTGGTCAAGAAATTCGGCAGTTTTACGGCGTTGAAGGAAGTCACGCTGAAAGTCGAGACGGGCGAGCTGGTGGCGCTGCTCGGGCCGTCAGGTTCCGGCAAGACCACGCTGCTGCGGATCATCGCCGGCCTCGAATTTTCAGACAGCGGGAAAGTCCTTTTCAAGGGCGAGGATATCGCCGATCAGAAGGTCCGTGACCGCCGGGTCGGCTTCGTGTTCCAGCATTACGCGCTTTTCCGCCATATGAGCGTTTTTGATAACGTGGCTTTCGGCCTGACCGTGCGGCCCCGCGCCCAGCGGCCCGATAAAAAAGTTATTCGTGAAAAAGTCATGGAGCTTCTCAGGCTCGTGCGCTTGGATAACATGGCTCACCGTTACCCTTCGCAGCTTTCCGGCGGCCAGCGCCAGCGCGTCGCGCTCGCCCGCGCGCTCGCGATCGAGCCGCGCATGCTGCTGCTTGACGAGCCGTTCGGCGCGCTCGACGCCAAAGTCCGCAAGGAACTCCGTCAGTGGCTGCGTGACCTTCACGACAAGCTCCACATGACCAGCGTGTTCGTGACGCATGACCAGGAAGAAGCGCTCGAAGTCGCGGACCGCGTTGTCGTCATGAACGAAGGCCGCATCGAACAGATCGGCACGCCTGACGAAGTTTACAACCGGCCCGCGAATCCGTTTGTTTACAACTTTCTCGGCAGCGTGAATCTTTTTCACGCGCGCCTCGAGGAAGGGAAGGCCTATCTCGCCAATACGCCGATCTATCTCAAAGGAGTGGATGGCGGCTCCGCCCAGAGCGCCAAGGTTTATATCCGTCCGCACCTGCTCGACATTGCCCGCACGGCGGCAGCCAATTCTTTTAAAGGCAAAATCAAGAACATCCATGCCGCAGGCCCGGTGGTCCGTGTGGAACTTTCCACGGAATGGGGCGACCTGGTCCAGGTCGACCTGACCCACGAGCGGTACGCCCAGCTGGCCCTGAAAAAAGAAGAGAACGTTTTCGTCACGCCCAAGGAAGTCCGGGTGTTTTCGGGCGATTACTCGATTTAGGGTTTCTGTCATTCTGAGGCCGGGCCGAAGAATCTGCTTTTAAAACAGATCCTTCACTTCGTTTAGGATGACACCCTAATAGAATCAAATCTGTCATTCCCGCGAAAGCGGGAATCCAGGGTTTTTTAACGTGGATCCCAGCTTACGCTGGGATGACAACGATGACATAAAGAAAACCCCTTACAGACAGCCGTATTAAGATCTGTGAATATCTACCTTGCAGACGCCGTCCAAACGGTGAGGTGAACGTCATGAAAAAATTCCTGGTTCTTATTCTTATAGTCGGTCTCGTTTCGCTCCAAAGCTCAGCCCATGCCGTCGAAATCACGGGCACCGTGGATTCAGTCGATCATGAGGGCAGCAAAATGAGAATCACCTACGTCAATCCCGAGACGGCCGAAGAAGAGCAGCGCGACGTTCTGGTCAAGCCAGAGACGGCCGTGACCGGCATCGTCAGCTTCTTTGATATCCAGGAAGGCGCCCTTATTATGCTGGACGCGGTCGAAGACCCGGCAACCGGCGTTTGGGTGGCCAATGCCCTCCGGGTGATGGGCGAAGAAGGCGACATGACGGAGGAAGTGCCTGCTGACGAAGAAGATTTCACGGCGGTTGATCCCGACCGCGCTCCGGAAGGTTCCTCCGAAGACCTCTCTGAAGGCCCGGCCTCCCGCTAAAAACCGGCTGGTTCCCGCTGAAAGCGGGCGGTAACGCCTGAAAATGGCCCTAACTGCTGTTCCGAGTGGGGGATAAGCAGATAAGCTATTGACACCCGCCCTGAAATATCCCAAAATATCCGTCCCCTATGAAGACCAGACCAAAAGCTCAAGGGCTTTACAATCCAGATCATGAGCATGATGCGTGCGGCGTCGGCTTTTTAGTCAACGCGAAGGGCAAGAAGTCCCACAGCATTGTCAAAGATGCGCTGACCATCCTGCTTAATCTGAACCACAGGGGCGCCTGCGGGTGCGAAGTCAACACCGGCGACGGCGCGGGCATCCTTCTCCAGATTCCCCATAATTTCCTCAAGCAGGAAACGGCAAAGGCTGGTTTCCAGCTCCCCGGCGCGAAGGAATACGGCGTCGGTATGATCTATCTGCCGCCCGACCCCGCCCAATACAAAGAATGCCAGAAGATTTTCGAGACCGTGATCAGGGAAGAAGGGCAAACCGTCCTCGGCTGGCGCGCGGTCAAGACCGACACCGGCATGCTCGGCCCCACG
>CAZMMY010000292.1:0-3168 GCA_964567495.1 uncultured bacterium | reverse complement strand
TTGAAGATGTCTTCTTCAAGGTTCGCGCCGGTGGTGCAGATGCCGTGGACTTTGCCTTCGCGGATCATTTCGGCCAGCGTGATACCGAGCTCGGCCGTGCTCATGGCGCCGCCCATCGTAAGGAACATCTTGCCGCCTTTTTTCAGGTGGGCCTCATAGGCCTCGGCCGCATCGATCACGACGGCGGAATTGAAATGGCGGTAGTTTTCCGGTGGCGGCCTTGGGTTCAGCGGTCTGGGTCTGCATTTTTTTCTCCATGATTTTAATTTTCGAATTTAAAAGGGTTGGAAAGAACGGCGGAAAAGGAAACCTTTAGAAATAACTGGCGGTGTAGCACAGGCCGCTTAAAAGCAGCCACCTGCAGCAGGAAATACGGTAAGAAATCATGGAGAGATTATAAAGGCGGCCCAGCGCGAAGCAAAGACAATTCTTCGTCATTTCCTTATTTGGCGGCCTCTGGCGAAGCCTTCGATCAATTCCTTTATTTTGTCGCGGGCCTCGCGAAAACCTTCCATCTGCTTTTCTTCGGTGTAACCTTTAGCGGCCGGGTCTTTGATCGGCCAATGTAATTTTACGGTATGGCCGGGCAGCGGCGGGCAGACGTCCTCGCCGCAAAGCACGACGACCGTGTCGACTTTCGCGAGGTCGATCTCCGTGACCGATTTGGAGGTGTGAACGGAAATGTCGATGCCGAGCTCATGCATCACGCGGATGGCGTAACCGTTCACCGAGGAAGCGAAAGCGCCGGCGCTCTGGACGGAGTATTCCGGCCCCAGGATTTTTCGGGCCAGGCCCTCGGCCATCTGGCTTCTGGCCGAATTGGCTACGCACATAAACAGGATGTTCACTTTTTATCTCCCATGGTCATACGTTCAAGTAAAAGCAGCGCTTCGCGGCGCGCTTCGGCGTGGTCGACCACCGGTTTGGGATAATTCCCTCCGAGCCGAACGCCTGCGTCTTTTAAAATTTCGGCAGGAGCCGCGAAAGGCTTATGCACCCATTGATCGGGCAGGCCGGCAAGCTCCGGCACCCACTTGCGCACATACCGGCCGTGCGGGTCGAATTTTTCACCTTGAGTGACCGGGTTGAAAATGCGGAAGAACGGAGCCGCATCCGCACCGCAGCCCGCGGTCCACTGCCAGCCCAGAGTGTTGCTCGCAAGGTCCGCATCGACCAGCGTGTCCCAGAACCATTTTGCGCCTTCCTGCCATGGCACCAGCAGGTCTTTGACAAGGAAGGAGGCTGCGATCATGCGCACTCGATTGTGCATCCAGCCGGTCGCCCAAAGCTCGCGCATGCCCGCATCCACTACCGGGTAGCCCGTAAGGCCCCGGGTCCAGGCCTTGAGCCCGGCCTCGTTTTTCTTCCACGGGAATTTCGCAAACTTCTTTTTGAGCGGCTGGCCGGGAGTTTCCGGAAAATGAAACAGAAGATGGTGCGCGAACTCGCGCCAGACCAGCTCTTTCATATAAATCTCCGCGCTCCTGCCCGCCTTGCGCGCGGCCTTGCCTGTTTCGGCCCAGACATGCCGCACGCTGATCTCTCCGAAATGAAGGTGCGGGGAGAGGCGCGAGGTGCCTGAAGCAGAAGGAATATCGCGGCCCTGGCCATAATCACGCACAGCGTCCGAAAGAAAATGGGTCAGATTCATCTCCGCCCCTGCCTCGCCGGGCTGCCAGGCTTTGCGGATGCCTTCAGCCCATTTAATCTCCGGTTCCAGCCCGAGTTCCTCCAGCTTGAGCGAAGCCGGCCATTGGGCCGGCGCAGGGATTTTTGAGGGCGCAGGCAGGGGCTCTTCGGGAGAAGGCTTTGCCTGCGACGCATTCCAGAAAGCGGTGAAAACCTGGTAAGGAGTCTTCGAACCTGTCTGAAGCTGCCACGGTTCGAAAAGGAGCGCCGAATTGAAACTTTCGGCGCGCAGGCCGTTTTCCGTCAAAGCTTTTTTGGCCGCGGTGTCGCGCCCAATAGCAGCCGGTTCGTACCGGCGGTTCCAGAAAACGTTTTCGGCGCGGGTATCGCGCGCAAGCTTTTCCAGCGCGGGCAGGGACTTGCCTTTCAGGATCAAAAGCCGTGAGCCGCTTTTTCTTAAACCGGCATCCAGGCTCTTCAGGGATTGATGCAGCCACCAGCGGCTCGCGCCGCCCGGCGGCCAGCCCCCTTCTTCTTCAGGGGCCCAGATAAAAACAGGAACTACGGCGCCTTTACCGGCAGCCGCCGCGAGTGCGGGATTGTCTTTCAGCCGGAGGTCCTGGCGGAACCAGACGATAGAGGTCATGCGAAGATTTCCGAAATCACTTTTTTGCGGTGTTCGAATATCCTGTTTAAGTCGTGCCGCACCCAGAGAAAATTGACCAGCCTTCCGAGAATACCGAAAGGCACCGCATAGCGGACCTCGTCCTTCATGAGCACGCCGCCCGGGACCTCCTCGAAAGTGTGTGTGTGGTGCCAGTGCGCGTACGGGCCGCGGGACTGAATGTCCGAAAACTCAAACGGCGGGCGGTAGCCGGTGATCAGCGTAGTCCACCGCACCGGGCAGCCCATCAGCCGGATTGTATAGTCAATGACCGCGCCCTCCTTCATCTCGATCGGCAGGCGGCTCAGGATTTTAAAACCGAGCGATGACGGCGTGATCCGCGCCAGGTTTTCAGGCTTTTCAAAAAAAGCGAAAACCTCGGAGCGGGGGCGCGCGATGAACTGTTCAGCCCTGAAAATTTCATGTTTCATGGGGCGTAGATTAACAAATTTAACCCGCATTTTCAGCTTCTATAATCAGGAGACACCGCCGGTCACTCCAATCGCTGAGGAGGATTCCCCGTTCGTAAAAGCAGGCTTATGGCAGGGGCTCAAATATATAAAGAAAATAGATCCCCCGGCGGGTATAATCTCCCTTCTTATGCTGTCGATTGTCTGCCCGTTCTATGAAGAGAAAGAGAACATTCCGGAGCTGTTCGAGCGCCTGACCAAAGCCGCCGCGCAGGTGCCCGGCCCGTGGGAAATCGTCTTCGTTGACGACGGTTCGAAGGACGGCGGTGCGGAAGAGCTGAGGGCCCTTATGAGAAGCGCACCTTCGGTCAGGCTGGTGCAGCTGGAAGAAAACCGCGGGCTGACTTCCGCCCTTTATGCCGGGCTCGAGGCCGCAAAAGGCGACGTGCTGGCCACGCTGGACGC
>CAZMMY010000291.1:0-3171 GCA_964567495.1 uncultured bacterium | reverse complement strand
GCCTTTCGGCGGCAGCGTCAACCGGAGTATTTTTGTTTCAGAAGAAGAGTTCCGCATCCTGATCGAGGAAAGCGTCAACAGCGGCGTGATCGACCGTCACGAAAAACAGCTTGTGGATACCATTCTCGATTTCGAGCGGATCCATGTGGATTCCGTCATGACTCCCGCCGACCAGGTTGCAAAGATCGATATTACGGACACCGTGGGCAAGGCCCGCGAGATCGCGCGGCAGACCCATTCAAAAATGGTGCTGGTGTATGAGGAGGCCCCGGAGATCGTAGTCGGCATGATTTATGTCTTCGATATCCTGTTCGAACAGGACGAAGCCCAGCCGCTCAAAAAGTACCTGCGTTCGCCCATTTTCCTTTCAAAAAACACTTCGATCGAAAAAGCGTTCTTTACGCTCCAGCAGAAACGGCAGTCGTTCGCTGTAGTTACAGATGCTTATGGCGAAGTCATCGGGGTTGTTCCCCTGGAGAAATTGTTTACGCTATGAGAAAAATCACCGCCGCTTTCCTCGTTTTGACGTTATTTGCCGCAAATCCCGCACCCGCTCTGGCGGTTTATAAAGACGAGATAGCCGTTTCCCGCGATGAGGTCTGGAAAGCCGTCAATGAAGTGCTGGGCAAGAAAGGCCTCCGCAAGTCGAACGAGAAAAAAATGACCATCGAGAGCCGCTGGATTGTCGACACCATCCGCCGGCGCGCCAAGCTGCCCGTGCTGGACAAGCTTTCCCACGAGGAATATGAGCGCCGCTACCGTTTCAAGATCAGCCTGCGCGACCGTGTGGGGGACACGGAGATTGTGATCAAGAGCGTCTTTCAGGTGCGCCATATCAATGCCAACGAGGCCGGGGCGTGGCAGCTGATCAAGCCCACGGCCGACGACTTGGATGTGGAACGCGAATTCTTCATGAAGATCCTGAAGAAAATCGGCGACGCCCGCAAGGCCGCCTCCGGCGTCTGAAAAACCCCGCCAAATTGCCTTCTTTTTGCAACACTTTAGAAAAGTTGGGCTAATGCCGTTAATCATTCCGTCAGCAGAAGGTTTTCCCTTAAAAAAATTTAATGGGGGGCGGAAGGTTGCGGGTTATAGCAGTAGCAAATCAGAAGGGCGGATGCGGCAAAACCACCACGGCCATCAATTTCGCGGCCTGCCTTGCGCTTCTTCATAAAAAAGTTCTTCTCCTGGATCTTGATCCTCAGGGCCATTCGACCTGCGGGCTCGGGATCCGCCAGAAAGACCACCCGCACAGCCTGTACGATGTCCTGAGCTTCCAGCCGTCGAAGGGCGATTTTTCCAGGTACCTTGTCGAGGCTGAAGAGCGCCTTTTCGTTATTCCGACGTATACCAATCTGGGCGATCTCGAAGAAGAGTTCTCGGGAGTGCCCGGCCGCGAGAAGCGCCTGAGGGCCGAGCTGCAGCGCATCGATTGTGAAATGCCCGGTTTCGATTACGTGGTGCTGGATTGTTCGCCCGGCCTGGGGCACCTGACCTGGAATGCGCTCGAGGCGGCTGACGAGATCATTATTCCCATAGAACCTTCTTTCTTTTCGCTTCACGGTCTTGCCAAAATGACCGAAACCCTGGCGGCGTTGAATCAGCGGCGCCTGCGGCCGATCGAGACCCACGCCCTTCTGACCATTTTTGATTCACGCACGCGTTTCTCGAAAGAAGTTTATGAAGAGGTGAAGACTTTTTTCAAAGAAAGGCTTTTTACTTCGATTATTCACGAAAGCGTTTTGTTCAAGGAAGCGGCCGGGGCGGGGCAGAGCATTGTGAAGTACGACAAGAGCTCGGGCGCGTTCCGTGACTATTTCAACCTCACCGTGGAATACCTCGAACACCAGCTCGACCGCGTGCTGCCGCCCAAAAAACTTGGATGGCAGAACGTGCTCAATAATTTTTACGGCCCCAGGCAGGTCGCCGGCGGGATTCTCTTCCAGGCGGTCAGCAAGAAGGCTAAGGGAGTTGAGATTGCGGGGGATTTTAATAACTGGATCCCCGAGCCCATGCTGCCGCGCGGCGGTGAGGGCCTGTGGCAAAAAATCGTGCCCATCACAAAGGGCGGCTACCGGTACAAGTTCATCGTGGACGGGGAATGGCAGATGGACCCCTTCCAGCCATTGCAGCAGCTGAATGCATTCGGCACTTTCGATTCTTACGTGGACCTGGAGCCGCCTACATGGAAGAATTCAGAAAACTCAAACGTGGGTTAAAGGACGTTTCGCCGCTTTTTGAGGGCGAGCCTTCTGCCGCGAGTCCCGCGCCCGCGCCGGTTTCTACTCCCGGCCGCCCCGCTGTGTTTAACTTTCCCGGCTTCGGCAGCGACCTCCTGCAGGTCATGAGCATTTTTCATCCCCTGAAAGCGCATGCCGCGGGCAGCCTTTGCGAAGCGCTTGCCCTGAAAGCGCAGTCGCTCGGCAAAGCGTGCACGGTGATCACCGTCGACCCGCTTTCTTCGGGTGTGCAGACTCAGCGCCAGTGTGTCAAACACCTCAGCTTGAGCGCTTCAGACTTTGATGCTGCGTTTTCCAAGGCGGACTGCCTCAAACTCTGGGCCTCGGAGAAGTCCTCGGTTCTTCTGCTGGACTATGCGGGGACGTATCCGCTGCAGATGCCGGCGGCGCTTTCGGTGCTGGACAAATGGATCTTCTGGTCTGATTCCAAAATGGAAAACCTGGCCGATATCTACCGAATGATGAAGGCCGGGACCTCCTGGAACCAGAAAATGGAATATTTTTTCATGTATGACGGCCCGGCGGGAGATGCGGCCGGCAGCCGGCTTTACGAGCGGCTTTCAGAAATGGTTTCGCGCAGGCTGGGCGCCAGCCTTTACTGGCTGGGTTCGTGCCCGTCAAGCCAGGCGGCAGGTGAAATCGGCTGCCAGGCGCTGAACATCGAAGGCCTGTTCATTAAAAACAACCCTCTGAATTTGAACGAGAAAAAAGCACTGCAGGATTTTATCGGGACCAAGTTCTCATGAAAACCTACGTTGTCAGCGCCGTTGAAGGCCAGAGCCGCCCTGAAATTCTAAAAATGGTCCGCTCCGCTTTTCTGGACTGCCTCGAAGCTGAAATTTCAGACAGCCTGTTTTACATTGCGCAGGACCGCGATGACATTTTCTTTCTCAAGACCCCTAGCGGCATCCTTGGCGGGAAGGTGCTTTTC
>CAZMMY010000290.1:2720-3177 GCA_964567495.1 uncultured bacterium | reverse complement strand
AACATTCTTGCCCTTATATTGATACCAGCCCTGGAAATAATCCGTGTTATCCCGCGTCTTCTGCGCTCCCTTTGCCTGCTGGGTCTGCCACTTCCATGCTTTGGGCGGGGTCCGGAAAAGAAACCACCAGTGCTCTTTAGGAATATCTCCCTTACCGATGGCATAAAGACTTGTGGCTCGGGCTTCGGAAACCAGCATGCCGTAATGATGCGCGCCATCCTCGGCAGGTTTGGGCGGGACGTCAAACCCAACCATGAGCTGGTTGTTTTCGGGGTCGAGGAATTCCTCGAAATCAAAATCATTCAGCATCCTGCTGGCCTCACCGGTCAAATCGTCGAAAGCCTGGCGGACAACCACCAGCGCGATAGCAAGCCATCCGCTGTCGACAGAAGAAATGTAGCTGCGCGTAACGGCGAGTTTCTTGGTGTCATAAAAATTATAAAAGAATCCCTTGTAG
>CAZMMY010000290.1:0-2710 GCA_964567495.1 uncultured bacterium | reverse complement strand
TCATCTGCTTCAGCGTGGAGAAAATTTCACGGATCTTCTTCTCCGCCTCTTCTTTTGTGATGAATTCAAGGTCCATCGCCGCGATGACGCAAAGCATATCCATGGCGATATTCGTGGGCGACGTATAGTCGGCAGCAAGCGAGGAGTCGCCGGTGCGAATATGGTCCACGATCAGGTGCGTTTCCTTGTCGCGCGCATTTTCGAAAAACTTCCAGGTGTCTCGCGCAATTTCGGTCAGCATCTTTGTGTCGTCCATCTGCAAGAGTTCAGTGCGGCGGACGTGATCGAAAGAGCGTTTAGGAAAGCCCTCCAGATTGTCGCGCAGTGACTCGAACGCAACGTCGTTGTCACCGAAGAAAACTACCTCGTCGACCGAAACGCTCCCCCGTATTTCCCCCTTGGCGGGGCGAACTTCAAAACCGATCAGGAAAAGCTGGTCGAGGTCGAGCTCTTTGAAAACTTCGATAGGAATTACGATTGCGCCCCAGCCTTTACCGTTCCTGGGGCAGAGCGCCGACACATCGTGCATTACTATTTTTTTTCGCCAGTCCTTTAAAAAAACGCGGAACCGGCCGGAAAATTTTTTCTCGTTTTCGATATCGAGCCGCACCCGAAAAGCAAAATATTCCGCCTTGCTTACATCGATACGCTCAAGAAAGCTCTGGAAAACACCTTTTTCGCCTTCGAACAGGCGAAAGTCGGCCTTCATCGAATGTCCGCGGGAGCTGCGGGAATCTTCCTTGACGATAGAAAGGTCGAGCGCGCCTTCACCGGGGGCTTTTCTCTGCCAGGCCGCACCACGTCTGTTCAGGAATTTACCGGAATTGAAATCGTCAATGACTACAAACTGCGGAGAGGCCATCAATGACTTGCCCGCGGAAACGGAGTCATAAATTTTAGGCGTCTTGGCCGCAAGAAGGGCGGCCGGGAAAAGGAAAAGAAGAGCGGGGAAAACCAGAAATGTTTTTTTTAAAAAGTTCGCCGAAGATCTCACTCGCTGCCCGAGAAGTTTGTGGGGGGAATAAAAAAACCC
Source organism: uncultured bacterium (assembly GCA_964567495.1). Lineage (GTDB taxonomy): Bacteria > Omnitrophota > Omnitrophia > Omnitrophales > Aquincolibacteriaceae > CAYLPP01. Next base: position 1,677 of record CAZMMY010000290.1, on the reverse strand, counting down.
GCTCCGGCCGAAACCGGAGCGGGGTGTGAATTAACCGAGCGTTACCTGAACGCGGTGCTCTTTGCCGCTCTTGGACGCAGGAATCAGGTTGCCGGAAATTTTCTTTCCATCCACGATGATTTCCTTCACGCCCTGGCCTTTGCCGCCGGCGTTCTTGACTTCGATGTGGTACGTCGCGCCCCGGAACAGCCTCTTGATCTTGAATCCCGGCCACTTCTTCGGGATAACAGGATCGATCAGAAGACCTTCCTTGACGGGGCGAATACCCAGCACCCAGTTCAGAACCACAACCGCGTACCACGCGCCGGAACCCGTGTACCAGGTCCAGCTGCCGCGGCCGTTGTTAGGAGAATCCGGGCCATCCACGTTACCCGGCGTCACGAAAGGTTCGCCGTAGTAAAGGTCCGGATCCAAGCCGCGAAGCGCCGGGTTGAAGCTCTTGTAAACTTCATACGCCTTGTCACCTTCGCGCATAATGGCCTCGGCCTGAACAGCCCAAGTGCCGGCATGCGTGTAGAGACCGCCGTTTTCACGGACGGAAGGCGCGTAGCGCGTGATGTAACCGATCGTGGGATCGGTCTTATCGTACGCAGGAGTCAGGAGAAGCGGCCCGTACTTCTTGTAAAGCATCTTGCGGGTCACATCCATGATTTCCTTGGAACGCTTTTCATCGGAAACGCCGCAGATAACAGCCCAGGTCTGGCAGTTCAGGAAAATCTTGCCCTTCTCCTGGGTCTTGGAACCGAGAGGACGGCCGTCATCGCGCGTCGCGCCCTGGTACCATTCGCCGTCCCAGCCCGCGGTGTTGAGGGCCTTCTTCAGCGCTTCAGCTTTCTTCAGATACTCAGCGGCCTTCTTATTGTCGCCGCGCTCCTGCATGATCGGAGCGATGCGGGTCAGAATGCCATAGAGGAAATGGCCGAGCCAGATCGACTCGCCCTTCCACTTGATGCCGACGTGCGAAAGACCGTCGTTCCAGTCGCATTCGCCCATGAGCGGTAAACCGCGGGGCGAGAAGCGCGTAAAGACCTTGTCGATCGCGCGCAGCAGGTGATCGTACAGCGGGGCTTCGGTAACTTCCTTGGTCTTCGGGTCCGGCAGGAACTTCGCCTTGACGTCGAGGATGCCATAGTCGGCGGTTTCATCAAGGTAGTTCAGCGTGATGAAATCCAGCCACAGCAGGTCGTCGGAGCAATGCGTGATCGCGCCCATGCTGGTGCCGTGGTGCCACCAGTGGTACACGGTGCCGTCCGGGAACTGCTGCTCGGCGTGAAGCAGGATCTGTTTTTTCGCAAGCTCCGGCTTCGTCGCGAAGAAAATCTGGCAGTCCTGCAGCTGGTCGCGATAACCGAAACCGCCGGAAGACTGGTAGTACGCGCAGCGGGCCCAGAGACGCGCCGAGATCGCCTGGTACTTCATCCAGATGTTCGTCATGAAATCCATAGATTCATCTGGAGTTTCGATCGAGGTCGCGTTCACGAACGTGTCCCAGAGCGCTTTCACTTTGGAAAGCTCCTGGTCCGCGGCCTTCGGGTTCGAATACTTCTTGATGATCTGGGAGGCGTGCTCCTTGGAGTTCGGAGAACCCAGGAGGAAAACAACCGTCTGCTCGCCTTTCGGCGCGATTTCGACGTCGACCTGCAAGCTGCCGCAGGCGTCGCCCCACTTGCCTTCGGA
>CAZMMY010000289.1:0-3191 GCA_964567495.1 uncultured bacterium | reverse complement strand
ATATATTTCCCCGGCCATCTTTCGCTGGGCGAACGGGTCCAGATCGGGCCGCATAGCCTGCTCACCGCGCTTTCGAAAAACGGCATGAAACTCGGCGGCGATGTACGGATCCGTGACTATACCTGGATCCAGGCGACGAGCCAGCTCAATGATCCGGGCGAGGGCCTCGAGATCGGCGACGGCACTTACATCGGCCCGTATTGTTTCCTCGGAGCGGGCGGCGGCATCAAAATCGGGAAGAACGTGCTTTCCGGCGCGTGCGTTCATTTCCTGGCTGAGAACCATAAGTTTGACGAAGCGGGTAAGAACATTAACGAACAGGGCGTCAGCAGAAAGGGAATCGTGGTTGAAGACAATGTCTGGATTGGAAACCAGGTCCTCATACTGGACGGCGTGCGGATCGGGCAGGGGAGCATTGTGGCGGCCGGCGCGGTCGTGACGCACGATGTTGCGCCCATGTCCATCGTGGGCGGAAACCCGGCCAAGCTTATTAGGTCTCGCTGACATTGCGGATGCTGGCAGCGACAAAACAGTTTGCCAGCTGTACGAGGAACGACGAGGAAGGCGCACTGTTTACAGTGCCTAGACGAGGAGAGACGAAGTAATGCGAAACAAAATGGTTTGTCCCGAAGGGTTGTGGCGGCGCAGGATCTGCTCCGGCGTTGCGCTTTCTCGGCATAGCGCAGAGACTATGCCGTCGGCAGCGCGCCTTGGATCAGACCCTGCGGCGCTCACGACGCTGCTCACATCTACAATGTCAACGAGACCTGGGAGCCGCGGATGATCTGGCGCCTGGGGTTTCCCATCTTCTTCATCCTGGTTCTGACGGACGGTTTTATCTCAAACATGCTGTATCCCGCCAAATGGCCGCTGCTGTTTAAAGACTTTTTCCTGCTCGGGCTGACGGGGATGTTCCTGCTGAATGAAAACCCCGGAAAGATCATGGACAGGATCATCTCGAATATCGGGGGCGGGACGTTTCTCTCGGCGCTCTGCTTCATGCTGATCTGCATACTTCAGATTTTTAATCCCAAAGCGCCTAGCCTGGCGCTGGGGCTGCTTGGTTTCAAGATTCTTTTCATTTACTGGCTGCTGGTTCCCCTGAGCTACGCATACGTGCGCAGCGCTGATGACGTGCGGACCTGGCTCAAGGTCATCGTCGGCAGCTCGTTTTTCATTAATATCTTTGCGCTGATCCAGTTCCTGATCGGCCCTGCGTTTCTGATCGACCGGTTCGGCTATGGTTTTGAGCGCGCATTCCTTCTGGCCGCGCTCGATTACGCTCCGGGCGTTGAGTCTTTTTTTCGCGTGATCGGCACTTTCGCTTCCGCCGGCCAGTACGCCAACTTTCTGGACGCCAATACGGCATTCGCGTTCGGGCTTTACCTTTCGAGCAAGAGCAGCCGCGAAAAGAAAATCTGGCTCGCCGCCATTCTCCTCGATTTCGTAGGGCTTTTTATTTCGGGCTCGCGCGGCGCTGTTTTGTTTCTGCTTCCGGTCTTCGTTCTGTTTGTCATGTTTTCCCGGAACCGCAGCGGTATCGTGAGCATCGTTGTTATTTCCGCGTTGGCAGCCATGATCGGCCTTTCATTCCTGGGCGAGGGTGTGCGTGCGCGATTTGACACGCTGAAGCGCACCGAGATGATCAAAGAGCGCACCGTGGGTTTTACCGGCAATATTTTCCTGCATTATCTGAATGAAGCTCCGATGGGCAGCGGTCTGGGAGCCGCCAGTACGGCGGCGCGTTATCTGGACCCCTCTCAGGAAAAGCATCCCAAATGGGTAGAGAACTATCCTTCCAAGCTTCAGGTGGAAACCGGCGCTCCGGGGGTGCTCATGTTCTTCGTTTTTCTTTTTTCGCTGCTCAGCAAATGGCGCTTCTCGTGGCTCCCCAGGCTGAACGGCGACCATGAAAAACCGGGTGTGGCGATCAGCGCTTATGCCATCGGCTATTTCCTTTTCCTGTCCCTGTTCGGCATTCTCGACACGACGCCCGCCTATATTTTTCTCTGGGCTATCCTCGGCATGATCATCAAAATGGTGGACTTGTCTGACGAGGCGTACTACGAGGCCTACCCCGAAGAGAGACCCTACTGATTTGATGCGAATCGCCGTCATCCAGCGTTTCCTGCCGAGCCGTTCACGCGGCGGAGCGGGCCATTTTACACACGGCCTGGCGTGCGCGCTTTCGAAACGCGGCCATGAAGTCACTGTTTTTTCCGAGGATCCCGCGCCGGAAGGTTCGCCGTACAAGGTCCGCCGCGTCGGCCCTGAAAGACCTTCCAGAATCAGCCCTCTTCTTTTTCCATTCCGCATTGCCAAAGAGAACTTCGATGGTTTCGACGTGATCAGCGCGCAGGGCGACAACCAGTGGCTTTCGACTAAAGTGCCGGTGCTTCGCACCATGCACGGCACCGCATGGCAGGAAGCGCTCCACAACGGGCTTTTTAAATTTTCACCCAAGCATTTCCTTCTCCATCTTTATTTCTATGCAATGGAATGGATCGCGGCCTTGCGTTCCGCGCGCGTGGTCGGCGTTTCCAGAGACACGGGGCGCTATTACGCGAAATTCGACGGCGTCATCCCGAACGGCATTGATTTGGAAGCCGTTAAAAAAAATCATACACCCAAATCTTCCATGCCGACCGTCCTGTTCGTCGGGGAGCTGGACAGCCGCAAACGGGGCAGGAAGCTGGCGGAGATTTTTCAGAAAGAAGTGAAGCCCGCGGTGCCTGATGCCGTGCTCTGGATGGTCAGCCCGCAAAAGTTCCTGGCTCCGGGCGTGCAGTGGTTTGCGGACATGAAACAGGAAGACCTCGAAAGGCTTTATAAGGGCGCATGGGTGTTCTGCCTGCCCAGCGCTTACGAAGGCTTCGGCCGCGGGTATGCCGAGGCTCTGGCCGCGGGAACGGCCGTGGCCGCCACACCCAACCCCGGGTCCGTTGAGGTACTCGAAGGCGGGCAGTACGGAGTGATCGCACCCCTCGAAAAAATCGGCGAAAGCCTGACCGCGCTTTTGAAAAACGCGGGGCTCCGGCACCAGTACGAAAAAAAAGGCCTGGAACGAGCCGCTGAATACGGCTGGGAGCGCGTAGGGGCTGAATACGAACGGCATTTACGGGAGCTTGCGGGATGATACGCGTCCTTTACCTGCAATCCACATCTGAAATCGGCGGCTCGGACATTTCGCT
>CAZMMY010000288.1:1565-3214 GCA_964567495.1 uncultured bacterium | reverse complement strand
AAAGACGTCGTCGGCGGCATCCTTTACATAGGTAAAGCCCGCTCGCTCCGCAAGCGCGTCCGCAATTACCTGATCAATCGCGCCAAAATCGCCAAGCTCGACGCCCTGATGGAAAAGGTCGCGGAGGTCGATTACATCGAAACCTCGACGGAGGTCGATGCGCTCCTTCTCGAGTCCCATCTCGTCAAGAAGTACCTGCCGTTCTACAACCAGGAGCTGAAGGACGATAAAAGTTTCCCGCTCCTGAAAATCACGAGCGAGAAATACCCGCGTATCCACATCACGCGCAACAAGAGCGATAAAAAAGCTGCCTACTACGGGCCGTACACTGACGCCAAGCTCCTGCGCTATGCCGTGGCTATGATGAACACATTGTTTCCGTTTCGTAAGTGCGTGAAGCTGCCGAAAACAGCCTGCCTTTACTACCATATCGGGCAGTGCCTGGCGCCTTGCATCAAGCCGGATGTCAAAGACGAATACGACCGCGTCATGAATGAGGTGAAAGCCTTCCTTGGCGGGGGGAAGAAGGGGCTGATCGAGTACCTGGGCCAGCGCATGGAGGAGGCCGCGGCCGAATTGCGCTTCGAGGACGCACAGTTTTTCAAGGAGCAGATCGAGGCCCTTTCGCGTCTGCGGAAAAAACGTTATTTGCTTCGCCAGCCTGAAAGTGGCATAGGATTTTCCGCGACGCTGGAACTGAAGAAAATCCTGGGGCTGGAGGAATTGCCCGAAAAAATTGTGTGCTTTGACGTGTCCAATATCCAGGGTGACGAAGCCGTTGCCTCGAAGGTCAGCTTTTACCGGGAATTGCCTGACAAGATCAACTATAAGCGTTATAAAATCAAAACGGTCGAAGGCATCAATGACTACGCCATGATCCAGGAGGCGCTCGGCCGCATGCTCGCCGGCATCAAGGAGGGGCGCGAGACATTTATCCCGGACATCATCATGATCGACGGCGGAAAGGGCCACCTGGCGGCGGCGAGTGAAGTTGTGAAAACGGAAGGCTTTGAGAACACCTGCCTGATTTCCATCGCCAAGCGCTTTGAAACGATCTACCGGATGCAGGAGGACGAAAATGGAGGCCGCGCCGCAGTTGATCTGGAAATTCCTAAAGACGCGCCCGCGCTGCATCTGCTCCAGAAGGTCCGCGATGAGGCGCACCGCTTTGCCATTAACTACCACCGCTCCCTGAAAGAAAAGGGAATGGAGCGCTCGGAGCTGGACCTGATTCCCGGGATCGGCGACAAACGTAAAAGAATCCTGCTGGAACAGTTCGATTCTGTCGATGAAATGAAACGCGCCGGCCTGGAGCAGCTGGCCGGCCTGCCGGGCATGGACAAGTCCACCGCGGGCAAGGTCTGGAACTATTTTCACGGAGGAGGAGCATGAGCGCCAAAAAAATCCTGATCATCGACGACGAGGCCGAGGTGCTGGATTTCCTGAAGGAATTCCTGGAGAGGAAAGAGATGCTGGTTCAGGTCCTTCCGGACGGCCAGGGCGCTCTCGAGAGAATCGAAAAGTTCAGGCCGGATGCCCTGTTCCTCGATCTCAGCATGAAAATCGTCGGAGGCCTCCAGGTCCTGGAAGCCATCCACCGCAAAAAACTGCCGGTGAAGGTCATTATTATGACCGCAGAAAAATCTCCG
>CAZMMY010000288.1:0-1555 GCA_964567495.1 uncultured bacterium | reverse complement strand
AGACCCTCCGCCTGGGGGCTTCGGGGTATCTGGCCAAGCCGTTCCGGCTTGAAGAACTCGAGAGCGAGATCGAGAAGGCTTTCGGTTCTGAGTAGTTTTTCGTAAGTCGTTTGCCCGCCATGACCTGCGGGCGCCCTCTCTTGCATACGCCCCTGAATGCTGATACACTGTCTCTTTCAATTTCCCGGAAATTCAATCCAGACTGGATCTCATGCAGGCCATGAAAGAAGACATCGAGCGGTTACGTCTCCGGATTCAGGATCTCAAGGCAAAGCTGCTTGAGATCAGGGGGTATCTTTGACCTCGACTCCCGCGAAAAAGAGATTGAGACGCTGAACCAGAAGATGGCCGAGGCCGGCTTTTGGGACCGCCCGGAAGAATCAAAGGAAACCATTGAGCGCATCAAAGCGCTTAAGAAAATCGTCGAGCCCTGGCATAAAGCCTTTAAAAACGCGGGCGATCTGATCGAACTGCTTGAGCTGGTCGACGAAAACCAGGAAGACTCTTTCCGCGAGCTCGAGACTGAAGTTGCGGCCCTCGCGCGCGAAATCGAACAGCTGGAATTCCAGCGCCTCCTCTCCGAACGCTTTGACTCCAATAACGCTATCGTCAGTATCACGGCAGGAGCGGGCGGGACCGAATCCTGTGACTGGGCCAGCATGCTGCTGCGTATGTACATGCGCTGGGCTGAACAGCACGGCTATAGCGTTCAGATGATCGACATGCAGGCGGGCGACGAAGCGGGCGTCAAAGGCGCCACGTTCCTTGTCCAGGGCGGTTACGCTTATGGTTATCTCAAGTCCGAACACGGCGTGCACCGGCTGGTGCGCATCTCGCCGTTCGACGCCAATAAAAGAAGGCACACTTCGTTTGCTTCGCTTGAGGTCATCGCGGAAGTCGACGACATTCCCGAGGTGGAAGTCAAAGACGCCGACATCCGGATCGATACCTATCGCGCAGGCGGCGCAGGCGGCCAGCACGTCAACAAAACTTCCAGCGCAGTCCGTCTGACCCATCTGGCCACCGGGATTGTGGTGCAGTGCCAGAACGAGCGCTCCCAGCATCAGAACCGTGAAGTCGCGATGAAGGTTTTGAAAGCCCGCCTTTACGAACGCTACCAGATGGAGCGCGAGAAGGAAATGAAGGCGCAGTACGGCGAAAAAAAGAAGATCGAGTGGGGCTCTCAGATCCGCTCCTATGTTTTTCACCCTTATTCCATGGTCAAGGACCACCGCACGGACCATGAAACTTCGAACGTACAGGCTGTTATGGACGGGGACCTCGACGGGTTCATCCAGGCCTTCCTTAAAATGAACGTGAACACGGGGAATTCTTAAATGATCCAGTTCGTCCTTCAGAAAATTTTCGGAACCCAGAACACCCGCAACCTGAAAAAGCTCTGGCCCGTCGTGCACCAGATCAGCGCGCTCGAACCCGAGATGCAGAAGCTTTCCGACGAGCAGCTGCGCGGCAAGACCGAAGAATTCAGGAAGCGGCTTGCTTCCGGCCAGACCCTGGACCAGAATCTGCTCGATGCCCGACGTGGCGATCGGTC
>CAZMMY010000287.1:2944-3229 GCA_964567495.1 uncultured bacterium | reverse complement strand
CATAACGCCTTTCCGGTAGGAACCGCGGAACCCAGGAAAAGATCACCCTGCAGCGCCAGCATCTCCACTTCCTTGATTTCGCCGACCCATTCGGGCCGGGCCTGGAAACAGACCTTCAAATAGTTCTCAGTATAGCCTTGGGCAAGAGTGGAAGGCTTTTTAATATTTTCGGCCAGAACGCGGACCTTCTTACCGATATAAGGCGCGCGGAAAGCGGCGCCGAGGCGGGCTTCTTCCTCGATCAGGAAATCTGTGCGGCGGCGCACCACTTCGGCCGGAAGGTCT
>CAZMMY010000287.1:0-2934 GCA_964567495.1 uncultured bacterium | reverse complement strand
TTCAAGGCGCGCGGCCTTTGTGCCTTCGCGGCGGCTGTAAGGAAACACGTGGCACTTCAGCGGCTTCACTTCACGGAGCAGCTCGACCGTGTTCTGGAACTGTTCCTCGGTCTCACCCGCAAAGCCGGCCATGACGTCAAGTGTCAGCGCGAACTCCGGCATGGCGCCGCGCAGGCGGGCGACAAGATCAATGTAAAACTCGCGAGGGTAGCGGCGGTTCATGTTTTTCAGGACTTCACTGTCCCCGCTCTGGAGCGGAATGTGGAGCTGCGGGCAGCATTTTTTAATGTCACGCAGCGCCTTGATCAGTTCCGGCCTCACATCGGTCGGTTCGATCGAGCTCAGGCGCAGGCGTTCGATGCCCGGGACTTCGGCGCAGGCTTCGAGCGCGTCGACCAGCGCGTTTTCTTTTTCGAAATCCAGGCCGTACGCGCCGAGCTGGATGCCCGCGAACACGATCTCGCGGTAGCCGGAATCAGCCAGACGCTTCACTTCGTCCACGATTTCGGGCAGCGCGCGGCTGCGGGAGCGGCCGCGCACCATGACGACCTTGCAGAAGCTGCAGGCGTGGTTGCAGCCGTCCTGAACTGTCACGAACGCACGGCCCTTGCCCTCGGCCTGAGAAATGGAAAGCGGCGTGTAAACGCGGCGCGGGTTTTCAGCCTGCGTTTCCGGCGTGCCGCAGCCGGGCAGCAGCACATCGGCAATGCGGTTTTTCTCGTAATTGGAAAGGACAAGATCGACTTCGGGGATAGCTTCGATCTCGGGCCGGTTGCGCTCCACCCAGCAGCCCGTGACCACGATGCGCGCGGCCGGGTGCTCGCGGCGGGCGCGGCGGATCCAGTACTGGTTGGTCTTGTCCGCTTCGCCTGTGACCGTGCAGGTGTTGATGACCACGAAATCCACAGGGCCGGCGGACTTCTTTTCAAGCGCGGAGACGCCGCGCCCTTCCAGGATCTCTTTCATGCCCTGGGTTTCATACTGGTTGACCTTGCAGCCCAGCGTGATGAAACGGACTTTTGAATTTTCAGCAATCATGGAAATAAAAACCTCAGTGCGGAAAGCACGCCCAGAACGGCCGTGTCCGCTTTCAATAAACTGTCGGTAAGCCTGACCTTCACGCCCTTGAACGCCGCAGCTTCCTCGTCGGTGAAACCGCCCTCTGGGCCGAAAAATAATTTCAGTCTCGAATCAGGCGTAACCGTTTTGATCCAGCCGGCGAATTCGACAGAGCCTTCGCCGGGGTGAAACATGACCGCGGCGCCGTCTTCAGCCGCGAGCGCCTGGGCATATTTCACGGGTTTTTCGATCTGCATCAGGCGCAGAGCCCCGGACTGTTTCGCCGCCTCGCACACAAGCTTCTTCCAGCGTGCGGAAACTTTTTCCGCGTCCGCGGCGGACAATTTAATCGTGGTCCATTCGGTTTCGACGGGCACAAAGGAATCGGCTTCGAGTTCCTGCGCCTTCTCGACCATATCGTCCATCTTGCCGCGATGGATGTAGGCAGGATAGAGCCGGATTACCGGCCGCTTTTTGGCTTCAGGCCGGGACACATCTTCCAGTCTCAGCACCGCCTGGCCGCCCGAAAGCGAAGCCACAATGGCGCGCGCCTCCGCGCCCTGGCCGTCAGTCACCAGGCAGGAGTCGCCGGGCCCAAGGCGCAGAGTCTTCTGCAGATGGGAGGTTTCTTCCCTGGAGAGGGTGACTGTGCCGCCCGGCTTGAGCGGAGAGTCGGTGAAAAAGCGGCGGAGCTTGCGAGTCATAAGGGATTATAAACAGGGTTGAACCAATAAAAAAGGGGGCTTTTTGAGAGCCCCCTTTGTGAATCTGCCGGAAAGAAAAGAAAGGTTATTTCTTTTCGTCTTCCTTGGGTTTCTTGTTGCGGACCACGTTCGCCGCCTGGGGGCCTTTTTCGCCCTCGACGAGGTCAAAGCTGACTTCCTCGCCTTCCAGCAGCTTTTTGTAGCCTTCACCCTGGATGGAAGAATAATGCACAAAGATGTCTTTTTCGGAGCCTTCTTTTTCAAGAAAGCCGAAGCCCTTAACGTTCGAGAACCACTTTACTTTGCCTTTTTCCGCCATTGCTTTCTACTCCTGCTTACTTGACTTTATGCTTGAGGATTAAACCCGGTTTAAAAATAACGACGCGCTTCTCGGGGACCGAAACTTCCTGGCCGGTGCGCGGGTTGCGCCCGAGACGTCCCCTGCGGCTTTTCACTTTGAAGACACCGAAGTTACGGAGCTCAACGGTTTCTCCCCGCTCGAGGCTTTCAACAACGACATCGAGAGTTCTCTGGACGATTTTTTTGACGTCAATCTGCGTAAGATTGGTCTCGTTCGAAACCTTGATCACGATATCTTTTTTTGTCACGTTCCCACCTCCGGGTCAGCGTAAAATGGTAACTACTTATGATGACTGAAGATGTGAGAAAAATAACAGAAGACCGGAGGGATGTCAATAAAACTTTCGCCGTAAGTCGAATAAATACGGTATCTTGCAGAGGTAAAGCTTTTAAGAAGGCTTAAAAATGATTCTTTGTGGACTGAACGTAAGTTGTTTAACTAACGTATCTTAACGCAGTTTTCGCCCAGCAGTTTCTCGAGGGCCTCGAAAAGCTCGTCGGAGGCGCGCACCTTAAGCTGGTCGCCCAGAGAAATAAGGGCCGCCTTGCCCTGATGGTCCTTGAAGCTCAAATAAGAAGGGGTGCTTCCTTTATAGTTGGTCAGGATGCCTTTAATCTCCCCCAGCAGCTCCTGCTCCAGGCCTGCGGTCTTTAAATCGATGCAAACCGAACGGGTATAACGGGCTTTGACTTCCTCAATGGGCACAATTTCATCCGCCAGCACTTTGGGCGTGTCTTCGCGCGCGCTGATCTTGCCGCGTACAAAAATCAGCTTGTCCTTCTGCATCAGCTCGCCCGCGTTTTTATAAGC
>CAZMMY010000286.1:0-3238 GCA_964567495.1 uncultured bacterium | reverse complement strand
GACTTCCTGCATCGAACGTCCCAGCTCAGTCAGCAGGTCGGATTTGGCCATAAGCCGCGCTTCCGGCACGCTAAGCTGGAAATCCTCCACCTGAAGATTCGCCAGCGTCCCCCCCTTGCCCCGGGCGCCCGGTTTTTTGACACCGATAACAAAAGGGCCTCCAAGATCCGGGATCTGCACGCTGACAAACCGCTCTCCTGCGGGAGTCTCCAGGCTTTTCTGCGCCGCAGCCATCATCTGGAAAAACATGAACTTCTGGCTGAGCCCGGCGACGCGCGCATTAAACGCTTCCTCCGATTCTCCGTCGAGCCTCTGCAGAATCGCGGGCTGAACCACCTGCATGTCCGCCGTATTGAACTCGCCCTTGGCGCCCATTTTCGAAAGAGCGTCCAGAATGCCGCCCACCTCAAACCGGCTTTCAAGCTGGGCCACAGTGTAATCGAGCGAAATATCCCCCTGGCGAGGGTCCAGCGGCTTCGCGTTGAGCGGGTCTTTCAGGCTGCCATCCGGGTTCAAGCTGTCCGCGGCTAATTCATAAGGCTGGCCGTAGGTTTTGACTGCCCTGATGCGGAGCGTCGAATTCGCGAGATTTTGCGCGTCAGGCGTAAACGAGATATAGCGGAACGCATAGTTGCCTGTCAGTGCCCCGTCGCTCAGGCTGCGGGCGATGGCATAAAGCAGGACCGTAAAATAAATGCGCGGGCCCAAAGGCAGGTTCATTCTCTGAACGAAACGGAAAATTTTGGCCTCGTTATTGGCCAGTGCGTTGAACGCTCCCAGATCGGATCGGTCGTCAAGCGCAACAGGCAGAAGGTTCTGAGTCCATCTCTGGGCTTGAAGCGCGGCCTGTTCACGCACAACGAGCTCCCTGCCTTCGGGGCGGGCAACCGGTTCCCGGGCGGCCGCCCGGCGGATCTCCCTTAATCTTACAGAATGCCAGCCGGTAAAATCGATCTGGCCGAGGTCCATAAGCGAAATCCGGCCTTCCGAATGAACGGCCGTAAGGTTCAGCCCAATCACGGCGAAGTTGCGGCTTTCCCCTCTGCCGCGCTCATTTGCGGCCCGGAGAATCTCGGGAAGCAGCTGGATGAGTTCGGTCAGCTCCGAGATGTACGCGGAATCGGCGGCATCTGCGGCGATCGTAAGCCGAATATTTCCAGCACTCAAAAACTCAACAAGATCCGTCGGCAATTCCAGCGGGTTTGCGTTCAGCTCGGCGGGAATGACAGAACTTTCACGATTAAGCGCGATCAGAGGGTTTCCTTCTTCATCGATCCGGATCGTCAGACTGTCCGGCAGATCTGCGGTATACGAGCGGAACTCGTCCGGCACGGTCTCTTCGTCAAAAAGAAGGCTGCGCAGTTTATCTGCTGCTTGCCCGGCGTCTTCCGGTTCAAAAGCGCGCAGTTCGGACCTTTTTTCCGGACGCGGTAAATCAGCTGTCAAAAACTCATCCTGTTCGACGGCGGCTTCTACTCTCACGAGAGCGGTATCAAGATCATAAAGCTGCCGCTCCGCTTCGCTGACAGGGTAGTTTGCGATCTCAGGCGCAAACTCTATTCTCAAGGCCATTTCATCGAGCAGCTTCTCGGCAAGGTCAACGGCCGAGGGATACATCCGCTTTTCATCGTCGCCTGTCCAGAGAGCTGTGAGCGTTCCGTTGAATTCTTCAAGAGTTTCAGGATCGAGAGATTCTCCCGAAGCAACCGCAGCCTCCAGCCGCCTGGTAATTTGCCCAATCGCCCCGAGGCGCAGATATGCGGCGCCCTGCACCAGCTCAAGGGCGAGCCGGTTCAAATTATCATGGTAGGCGGGCGACGAAGACACCATAGTGAAGAAGACGTTCTGAGCTCTGCCAAGCCAAAGGCTGCCTTCAGCACCCTGAAGGTACGCGGTTATGACGAACGCAGCTGCTTCGAAAGCAAGGCCGGCCTCACTCAGGATCCGCGCTTTTGCGGCAAGAATCTTCTCACCGTCATTGATGCGAAGCTCCGAGCGTTTTTTCTCCTTGGCTTTCTTTTCGTCGATCAGCTCCTGCAGTTCCGCAGTCTGGTCAGCCAGTTCTTTATGCTCTCGCTCTGCCGCAGTGAACGCCGGGCGGAGTCCGGGCGCTTCGCCGTCTCCAAAAGCAATCTGCCGGCGCACGTCGTCTTTTTTCTTTGAAGCAGCGGTGACCGCCGCGTTTGCGGTCTTTAAATTACCAATAGAATCATCGAATTCTTTTTTTGCGTTTTCAACGGCCTGCTCCGCCTTTCTGGCAGCCTCTCGTTTTTCCGCAGTACTCAGGTCTTTCTGCGCCTTCGAGAGTTCCAGCCTGGCTTTGGCCAGTTTTTCGTCCAGCCCGCCTTCCGGCTTTTTTGAAAACCGGCTTTTGATTTCCCCGTAGGTAATAACGTTAAGCCTGTCGCGCTCCTTGACCGCAGCTGCATATTCCGCGTCAGCTTTCTCCTGGGCTTTTTCAGCTTCGGCAAGTTTGTCTTTGGCAGCGTCGAGTTTCTTTTTGGCGGCGGCCACACGAGGCTCCTGCCATTTCAGGGGCTCTTCCAGCTCGCCTATGGCCTGAGTGCGGAGCTTGTCGGCAGCGGCCACCACTTTGTCCCGGAACTCCTCCGTGCCTTTCGTCTGGATTGTAACGATTTTCGGTAAAACTTTTTCGTCGAAGTCCTTGAGTCGGGCCGTAGATTTAGACTTGCGAGCCTGGGGAAGAGCGACGTCCTTGATCGAGGCGGTGCTGGTTTCCATTTTCATTGCCAAAGCGCCTACATTTCGCTGATGCGTACCCTCGAAATTCATCCTCGCGATATATATCTTCACGATTTCTTCGGCGGTGCTTCTGAGCTCTTCATCTTTTGTGAGATCGCCGCCGGCCTTACGAACGACTTCCTTACGGGCTTCCAGCTTCTTTAATTCAGCAGTCATCTCCGGGGAGTTGGCTTCCGCGGCAATTTTATTTTCTGAAATAACCAGCGCGCTGCGCAAGGCCCTGAGAATAAGGTCATAATCGCCGCCGCGGATCGCACCCTTGCCCAGGAGTTCGACGAGCTTCTCGACAGCCTGTGTGCGGGCGGAGTCGCTATATTCGACAATTTTTTCCTTGAACCGCTCGCCGGTGATGTAGCCTTCCCTGGCCAGCGCATTGACATGCGGCTCATAGATGGCGGCGACACGTTCGGTTTTGGTCTGCCCCGCGGCCTGCTGCATCCAGGGAAGGTTCGAGGTTTCCGGGAAGAAGGTCAGA
>CAZMMY010000285.1:2325-3238 GCA_964567495.1 uncultured bacterium | reverse complement strand
CAGGAAGTGGACCTGGCCCGCAAGGTGCAGGCGGAAAGCAAGCAGTCCGGCCCGGCCCGCGCGCAGATGATACGTTCCAACCTCCGTCTCGTCATTTCAATCGCCAAGCGCTACAGCAATATGGGCCTTGCTTTCTCCGACCTGGTCGAGGAAGGCAATATCGGCCTGATGCGCGCGGTCGAAAAGTTTAACCCCGAGCGCGGCTACCGTTTCTCGACATATGCCTCCTGGTGGATCAAGCAGGCCATTATGCGCGCGCTTTCAAACCAGGGCAAAACCATCCGCATCCCGGTTTATATGTACGACATCATCGCCAAGTGGCGCCGCGTGCGGGACGGCCTGATGCAGAAGCTTAACCGCATGCCGACGCGCAAGGAAATCGCCAAGCTCATGCAGGTGCCCGTGCAGAAGGTGAAGGAAATCGAGAATATAGCAGGCCGACCCAGTTCGCTTAACGCCCCGGTTTCCCTGGACGGCACGGCCGAGCTCATGGACCTGATCGAGGACGACCAGTCGCACGCTCCCGACAGCCAGATCGGCGAAGCGCTGAAGAATGAACGTATTCAAAAGCTACTCGAGTTCCTCGACGAGCGCGAACGCAGGATCCTGGTGCTGCGCTTCGGCCTTGGCGACCTCGAGTCGCAGACTCTTGAGCAGGTTGCGCAGCAGTTCGATATTACGCGCGAACGCGTGCGCCAGATCGAGGCCGCGGCGCTCAAGAAAATCCGCGAGCAGCTCGAGACTGAAAAAGACAAGCTCGAGAACTATATCCGTGAGTAAGACAGAAGCTATTTTCGATGCGTCCGGCATCAAGAAGCTGATCCGCGACGTTCCCGATTTCCCCAAGGAAGGCATTCTCTTCAAGGATATCACTCCTGTCCTGCAGCATCCCGAAGCCTTCAAGGCCGTGGTG
>CAZMMY010000285.1:0-2315 GCA_964567495.1 uncultured bacterium | reverse complement strand
TCGCGAAGGAATTCCAGAAGCACAAACTCGACGCCGTCGTGGGCATCGAGTCGCGCGGCTTTATTTTTAGCCCGGTCCTGGCCTACAAAATGGGCCTGGGGTTCGTGCCGGTACGCAAGAAGGGCAAGCTCCCTTACAAGACTGAGCAGATCGGCTATTCACTGGAATATGGCGAGGCCATCCTGGAAATTCACCAGGACGCGCTTCAGAAAGGCGCCCGCGTCGCGATTGTCGACGATCTTCTGGCTACCGGCGGCACGGCACATGCAGCTGCTCAGCTAGTCGAGAAGCTCGGCGGAAAGGTTGAGAAGATCGCCTTCCTGGTTGAGCTTGACTTCCTGCATGGCCGCAAGAAACTGGGCGGCTACGACGTTTTCAGCCTTCTGAATTACTAGATTACCCCGTAAGGATGGGTGATAATTAGGGCTGTTCTTGTGAAGAAGGTTTTGTGAGCGTCCTCTCGAGACCGGGCCATCCACCGGCAGTAACTGATAGAGGGGCAAGCCGCAAAAAACGCTTTTTGCCCCGGTAGCTCAATTGGATAGAGCAGATCCGTCCTAAGGATAAGGTTGCTGGTTCAATTCCGGCCCGGGGCACCATCACTCCGCAGCAAAAAACACTTCACAAGTCGTTTGGGGCAAGCCGGTCAGCCGGCAAACCCTTTTTCAGCATATAAGCCGGCTTTCGGCTTGCCCTCTCGCTCCATAAGGTTTTTTGCTGCTTCGTTTAACAGTTTTCAAGGTAGGCGCGGGATTATATCCCGCGTCTTTTTTTATGGTTTTCTCTCTATAGGACGTTGACTTCCTATAATGCGTGTAATAATATGAAGCATCCCTTGGGGAGAGGGCCAAAATTTCCACAAACCTTGATTCCAACAAGAGTAAGCTCCATCATCCGATGGGGCTTTTTTTCTTTTCGGGCGGTGCGAGGATTATTTCGTTTTTTCTCGCCGTCCTGATCGCCTGTCCCCCCGCGGCGCGCGCCGAAGACCTTCCTCCCACCCAGGTTCCTTCCAAACAGCTCAGCCTTGAAGAAGACAAGAGAAAGTGGGAAGAGGAGCGCGCCGCCCAGGAGAATTTTCTGGCCCAGAAAGAAGCCCAGCTTGAGAAGATAAAAGAAGACCTCCTCCGTAAAGTTGAGGACCTCGGGAACCGCAAGGCCGAGTGGGACCTTGAGCGCACCAAGTCATCGCAGGAACTGGATCGCCGTGAAAAAGACCTAGAGCAGAAGCTCAGCCTCACGTCGACCGCCGCCGGGGAAGATATCGAAAGACAGAAGCAGGAGCTGAAAAAGAAAGAGGCCCGTCTTGAAGCGCTGAAAAAACAGATTGAGGCCTCCGCCGCCGTCCGTCCCTCCGCCGCTCCCCGCAGTGATAAGCTCGAACAGGAGCTCCTCAGGAAAGATGAAGAGCTTTTAAAGCAGAAAAAGCTTTTCCTCGACCTGCAGAAAAAGCTCAATACGCGGGAAAATGAGCGCACGCTCGTGATCCAGAAGCAGTCGGAAGAACTGCTTAAAAAAGAGCAGTCGCTCAAAAAACTGGAAGAGCAGCTCCGCAAAGGCGGGCAGAACGCGAGGAGCGCAGCTGAAAAGAACACGGCCGCAGCCGCGCGGGAGCAGGCCCTCGTCCTCTGGGAGCGCGACCTGAAGCGCAAGCTGGAGACCGCCGAGTCGGAAAAGAAAAACCTCGAAAACCGCGTTAAGGCGTTCGAGGACCAGACCAGGGCTTTCGACAAAAAGAAGCTGGAGTTCGAATCGGCCAAAGTCAATTTTGAAATTGAAAAACAGCGCGGCCTGAAGGGCAAGCCGGGTATCGTTGCCGCTCCTCCGGCGGTGCAGGATCCTGCAGCTGAGCAGGAAAGAGCGCTTCTGGCGGAAGAGAAGAAGGCGTGGGAGAAAGAAAAGGCCCGCCTTAACATGCAACTTCAGCAGAAGACCGCCGAGGTAAAGCGCCTTCAGGAGGCCGCGGCGCAGAAAGATGAAGCCGCTTCCGCCGCTGAGGGCGCGGAGAAGCTCGATATCGAGAGAAAACAGCAGTCACTCCAGGAAAAGAAAGAGGCCATCGAAAAAGACCTGGAAATCCTGGAAGACGAAAAGCTTAAGATGCAGGCGTTCAAGGCTGAGCTGGACAAGCAGTCCGCGCAGATCCGCTCCGAAGAACAGACGCTGGATCAGAGAAAGGCTGCCTTCGAAAAAGAAGTCGAGGCCCGCCTGGAAAAAGCCGGGAAGATTGAAGCCGGTGAAGCTGAGTTTCTCCAGAAAAAAGCTGCCCTTGAGGAGCAGGCCAGGGCGCTGGAGGAAAAGAGCGCTGCGCTGGC
>CAZMMY010000284.1:0-3244 GCA_964567495.1 uncultured bacterium | reverse complement strand
TTCAAGGCCGTCATGGCGGGCAAGCAGGTGGCCGTGCTGGTGCCCACGACGCTGCTGGCCGAACAGCATTACATTGTTTTTAAAAAACGCATGAAAAATTACCCGGTCACGGTGGAGGCGCTGTCGCGCTTCCAGAGCAAAAGCGACCAGAAAAATGTCGCGGCTTCGCTCAAGAGCGGGCTGACCGACATCGTGATCGGCACGCACCGCCTGCTTTCGAAGGACGTGGAATTCAAGGACCTGGGCCTTTTGATCGTAGACGAAGAACAGCGCTTCGGCGTGAAGCACAAAGAAAAGCTGAAACAGTTCCGCGAGCAGGTTGACATCCTGACCATGACTGCCACGCCCATCCCGCGCACGCTTTATATGTCGCTGCTCGGCGTGCGCGATATGACCTCGATCACGACGCCGCCTAAAATGCGCATGCCGGTCGAAACGTATGTGACCGAGTACAACGATGAGATCGTGAAAATGGCGGTCGACCGCGAAATGGCCCGCGGCGGCCAGGTTTATTTCGTGCATAACCGCATCGCTTCAATCGAAAAAGTTTACGCGCATCTGCAGAAGCTTCTGCCGTCGGTCCGTTTCGCCGCGGCGCACGGGCAGATGGACCCGGAGGAGCTCGAGAGCGTCATGTCGGATTTCATGGACCACAAAAGCGACTGCCTGATCTCAACCAACATTATCGAGTCGGGCATCGACATTCCGAACGTGAACACGATTTTCGTGAACCGCGCCGATCTGTTCGGCCTGGCCGATCTTTACCAGCTCCGCGGCCGCGTGGGCCGCTTTCACGAAAAAAGGCAGGCGTACGCCTACTTCATGGTGCCGCAGAACTGGGTGCTTTCGCAGGAAGCGGAGAAGCGCCTGAAGGCCATCGAGCGTTTCACCGAGCTGGGCTCGGGCTTCAAGATTGCGCTCGAGGACCTGGAGATCCGCGGGGCCGGGAACCTGCTTGGCCATGAGCAGAGCGGCTTTATCCATGCCGTCGGCTTCGACCTGTATTGCAAAATGCTCAAAGCTGCTATTGATGAAGAGAAGAAAGCTAAAAAAGCGTAAGCCTCTGTAAGTATTGTACTTATAGCATTATTTTAACTGAAACTCCTGCTTGAAACTCCCCTGGGCCCTGTGGCATAATACAGGCCTTCGAATTCCCATGAAAAAATCCCTTAGCGTTCTCATGATTCTTGTGTGGTCGGTCTCTCTTCCGGCGGCGTTTGCCGCGCCGGAGCGCCAGCTTCTTGATCAGGTCGTGGCCGTTGTCAACGACGAGCCGGTGACCCAGAGCGAGCTGGACATGACCATGCGGCCCATCTACGAACAGTACAAGCAGGAATATTCGGGCGAGGCCTTCAGCCAGGCCATGAATGAAGCCCGCCGCAATCTTCTCAACCAGCTGATCGAAGACAAGCTGGTTTACCAGGAAGCCAAAGTCCAGAAGATCGAGCCGGACGAAGCTGAAGTTGAAAACCAGCTCAAGGGTTTCCGCTCCAAGTTCAAGACAGACGCCGAGCTCGAAGACGCGCTGGCGAAGGAAGGTTTCAGCCTCCGTGAAATGCGCGAGCGTCTGGAGCGCCAGTCCGTGATCCGCCACCTGCAGGACATGGAAGTGCGCGCCAAGGTCGTTGTTTCGCCGCTCGAAGTCGAGGAGTATTACGACTCCAACCCCGAAGAATTCGCCAGCGAAGGCAGCCTGAAGGCCCGCTCCATTACCATCAAGAAAAGCGACGAAGCCAAGGAAAAAGGGCTGACCGATGAAGAGGCGCGCCAGAAAATCGCGGGCCTACGCAAGAAAATCCTCTCCGGCGAGGATTTCGGAAGCCTGGCGAAACAGTTCTCGCAGGACAGCAGCGCGCGCGAAGACGGCCTGACCGGCTGGATCCAGCGCGGCGAGATGATCCCCGAGATCGATTCCGTGATTTTCTCGCTCAAGCCCGGAGAAGTCTCCGAGATCGTCGAGACCCCGGTCGGTTATCACTTTTTCCGGGTCGAGGAGAAGAAGGAAAAATACAAGAAGAGCCTCGAGGAAGCGCGCGCCGCGATCTACGACAAGCTTTACCGCCAGAAACAAGCCAAGCGGTTTCAGGAATGGATGGACAGCCTGAAACGCACCGCCTACATTTCCATCCGCTAGTTTTTCCATGCCCGTACTGGTTGTGACCATGGGCGACCCCGGCGGCGTCGGCCCCGAAGTCATCCTCAAAACTTTCCGCAAACGCAAGCTCTCGCCCGGAATTTCTTATGTCATTCTCGGCTCCAGGGCCCCGTTCGAATTTCTGAAAAAGAAATTCCGTCTGCCTTTTTCTTTCCCGGAGGTCCGCGACCTGAAGCAGGCGAAGCCCGGGAAGGTTTCGTTTCTCGAGGTTTTTAAAGGCGGGTTTGACGCCGGCAGGGTCTCAAAGCTGAACGCTCGCGGAGCGTTCGCTTCCATGGAGCGGGCGGCCGATGAAGCGGCGGCCGGAAATGCCGGTGCGATTGTGACCGCGCCGCTGAACAAAACCTCGATGCGCCTTCTGATTCCCGGCTTTCATGGCCACACTGAATACCTGGCCATGAAAGGCAAAGCTAAAAGCTTCGCCATGATGTTCGTGGGGCCGAGGCTCAAGGTCACGCTCTGCACCATCCACGTGCCCCTCAAAAAAGTCAGCGGATTAATTAAACGCGGTTTAGTGCATGAAAAAATCCGGCTGACCGCGGAGTTCATGAAAAAGAACCTGGGGCTGAAAAACCCGAAGATCGCGGTCTGCGCACTGAACCCGCACGGCAGGGAAACCGGGACGGAGGACGAAAAAGAAATTCGGCCGGCCGTGAACATGGCGCGCAAAAAAGGTTTTTCTGTCGAAGGCCCGCTTTCCGCGGACCAGCTTTTCTTTGACGCCTACGAGGGCCGCTTTGACGCCATCGTAAGCATGTATCACGACCAGGGCCTTGGACCTTTCAAGATGATCGCGTTCCGTGACGGCGTGAATGTCACGCTCGGCCTGCCTTTCATACGCACCAGCCCGGACCATGGCACAGCCTACGATATCGCCTATAAAAACCAGGCAGACCCGGCTTCGTTCGAAGCTTCCCTGGCATTAGCTGAGAAACTTTTATTTAAAACCCCCACCCGTTCCTCCACCTTTAAAAGGGGAAGGTGAGGAGGGGGAATGCCCACACAGATCGACCTTTTAAAAAAATACGACCTTCCGATCCGCGGCCGCATGGGCCAGCATCTGCTTGTCGACCCCAACATGCAGCGCAA
>CAZMMY010000283.1:529-3289 GCA_964567495.1 uncultured bacterium | reverse complement strand
GACATGGTTCTTAAGACTACTGCGGAAATCGTATGCCGGCACTGCCGCTCCAGAAGGCCGCTGCACAAGGTTGACTTCGCGGCGCGTTACGGCGGGGAAGAGCTGATTATCATGTTCCGCGGCACGAAACTCGCGGACGCGGCGTTCAAGGCAGCGGAACGCGTCCGAAAAGCCGTGGAAGAACATGTTTTCGACTGGGAAGGGCAGGCCATCAAAGTCACGATCAGCCTGGGCGTGGGCAGCCTGCATTCAGGCGAAAACATTCCCGACCTTATGGTGCGCCGCGCTGACGAGGCGCTCTACCGGGCCAAGCGGGCCGGGAAAAACCAGGTCTGCGTCGAAACTTTCGCCGCGGGTTGACCAAAAGCCTTATTCCCCTTAGAATTACTGTCCCGTTCTGATATTTTCTCATTCATGGAGAGGTGCTCCGAACTGGCTAAGGTACCGGTCTCGAAAACCGGCGTCCGCAAGGACTTGAGGGTTCGAGTCCCTCCCTCTCCGAATTTATTGCAGCAATCCCTAAGCCGGTATTAATTGATGATTGTTTAAGTGGCACAGGGAGGCGAGCTCTGAGCGGAATGCCGGAAACATAGGTTTCCGGCCTCTCCGGCGGGCTTGCTTCACAATCCTGGTAAGGGAGCAAATGAAACAAACGGCTTCTAAACCGCAGCGTCCTTCCGCGGAAGCTTCCCTAAAATTCGTACTCATCGCCCTCGCTGTTATCTCGCTCCTCGTACTTCTCGTCTACTCCCGCACTTTCAGCGGGGAATTCCAGTTCGACGACGCCAGGGAATTGCAGGAGAGCTATGCAATCCGTCAGTTTCCCAACCTGAAAGCCATCTGGGATTTTGCGCCTACACGCTTCCTGACGTATTTTTCGTTCGGCCTGAATTATTATTTCAATGAACTGGATGTCATGGGGTATCACCTGGTCAACACCGGGCTGCATATCCTGGCGTCGCTGTTCTCATTTCTTCTGGCGCGCCTGATTCTGACGCGTTACGGAAGCCGCAGCCCCGACTTGCCCGCGCTCACGGCTGCGCTGTTTTTCGCGGTCCATCCGCTCCAGACGGGCGCTGTAAGCTACATTATCCAGCGCGCCGCGGTCATGGCCGCGTTGTTTTACCTGGCGGCGCTTTTCTTTTACGGCGCGTGGAGGGCGCAGGGAGGCCGCTTGCGCTTTGCCTCAGCGCTGGCGTGCACGGCCGCCGCCATGTTTACCAAACAGAACGCATTTACACTTCCCTTCGCAATCATCCTGCTGGAATTTTTCTTCTTTTCGGAAAACCTGGAGAATTTTAAAAAAAGAGCGGTCTCCCTCATGCCGTTTCTGGCCGCGCTTTTGATTGTGCCGGTTATCCATCTCAGCGTTTATTCCGGTGAAACGCTGGTCCGCGACAGCCAGATGATTTCCCGGTCGGTTTATCTGTTGACTCAGCTGAACGTTCTGCGCACCTACCTCCGCCTGACTTTTTTCCCAGCGGGCCAGAACGTGGACTATGATTACCCGCTCTCAAGCTCGCTGGCCGACCCCGCTACTTTCGCTTCACTTCTCCTCCTGGCCGGGCTTTTCGCGGCCGCGGTTGTTCTTTTCAGAAAAAATAAAATCTTTTCTTTTTCCGTTTTCTGGTTTTTTCTGACTCTTTCGGTCGAGTCCGGCCTTGTGCCGATCCGTGACGTGATCTTTGAGCACCGGATGTACCTGCCGCTTTTTGGCCCCGCGCTGGCGGCGGCCTGTTTCTGTTACAGGCGCTCTGAAAAAACCGGGCTGATTATTTCCGCCGTCCTTGTTCTCGCCCTTGCTGTCGCGGCTTTTCAAAGGAATGAAGTCTGGAGGGACGGCGTCCGGCTGTGGCAGGACGCTGTAGCCAAGTCTCCGCGCAAAGCCAGGCCGCTGCATAATCTGAGCTATCTGTACAGCGCACGCGGCGACTACCGCAAAAGCATCGAACTGGGGGAAAAGGCTGTGGCGCTGAACCCGGAGAGCTCAGGCCCTTATTTCACGCTGGGTGTTGCGTACGGCAGGATGGGAAATGTGGACAAGGAGCTGGAATATTATCAGAAAGCTTTCGAGCGCGGCGCCTGGAACCCGGCCAAGCACTATAACAACATGGGCGCGGCCTACGGGCGTAAAGGCGAGCTGGAAAAAGCCGTCGAAAATTTTAAAAAAGCCATGGAGGCCGACCCGGGTTATCCGCCGACTTACGCCAATTACGGTTTCGCGATGGACAAGGCCGGTAATTTTGCGGAAGCCGTCGCGCTTTACAAGAAGGCTGTAGAGCTCGACCCGTCTTTTGCAGAAGCCTATAACTATATGGCGATCTCGTATGCCAAAAGCGGCGACCTGCACCATGGCCTCCATTACGCGGGCCGCGCGGTCAAAATAAACCCGAAATACGCGGACGCTTACAACACGCTCGGCCTTGTTTACGGCATGAAAAACGACCTGGACCGCATGATCGAGTACTGCGAAAAAGCGGTCAAGGCGGACCCCGGCTACAAGCTCGGCTACCGAAATCTGGCCGCGGCATACGCAAAAAAAGGCGACCGCGAAAAGGCCGCTTTTTACGCCGCGAAAGCGGGCTAATTCCCCTTGAAAAAAGGGCCTGGTTCCCGCATCATAGAGCCATTCTTAAACGTCATTCTTTAACCCGGATCCCTCAGTCATTCCGCCTATGAGTTATCTTGTTTTCGCCAGAAAGTTCCGCCCCCAGAGTTTCGACGACGTCGTCGGGCAGGAGCCTATCACCACCACTCTCA
>CAZMMY010000283.1:0-519 GCA_964567495.1 uncultured bacterium | reverse complement strand
CGCAGAACTTCCTTTTTTCAGGCCCCCGCGGGGTGGGCAAGACCTCGACCGCCCGCATCCTGGCGCGCGCCTTGAATTGCGCCAAAGGCCCTACTCCCGAGCCTTGCGGCAAATGTGCGCCCTGCAATGAAATCACCCAGGGCATTTCAATGGACGTGCTCGAAATCGACGGCGCCTCCAACCGCGGCATTGACGAGATCCGTAATCTGCGCGAGACCGTGAAGTTCAAGCCGGTCGGCGGGAAGATGAAGATTTACATCATCGACGAAGTCCATATGCTTACAACCGAGGCGTTCAACGCATTGCTCAAGACCCTGGAAGAACCGCCCGAGCATGTAAAATTCATTTTTGCTACGACGGAATCTCACAAGGTTCCCTTGACCATCCTTTCGCGCTGCCACCGGTTTCAGTTCAAGCGGATCCCGACCAAGGACATCACCGAAAAACTCCAGGAAAGTGCCAAGAAGGAAAAGATCAAGGCCGATAAGAATGCCCTTTTTCTGATCGCGCAGGCCGGCG
>CAZMMY010000282.1:0-3292 GCA_964567495.1 uncultured bacterium | reverse complement strand
AAAGGGCGACGAAGCCATCGGGAACCGCGTCCGCGTCAAGGTCGTGAAGAACAAGGTCGCCGCGCCGTTCAAACAGGCCGAATTCGACATCCTGTTTGACGAAGGTATTTCGCGCTCGTCCACCATCATCGAGCTGGCCACGACCCATCAGGTCCTCGACAAGTCCGGTTCCTGGATCATCTACAACGATGAAAAGATCGGCCAGGGCCGCGACGCCGCGCGCATGTTCCTGAAAGAGAACCCGAAGCTTCTCGAGGAAATCGAGAACAAGGTCCGCGATAAGATGATGAACGCGGAAGCCCTTGCCGCGGCTCCCGCCGCGGGCGCGGACCAGGAATAAAGCCTTCCGCCGGGGCTTCACCCTTCGATGGACGACTCCCAAAAAAAGCAGGCGACCATTGTCATTTTGAGGCTGCTTGCCGCGAGCCCCAAAAGCAGGGCAGAAATTTCGAAAAAACTGGCCCAGAAGGGCTTTGACGAAACCGTTATTACCCAGGCGCTTGACGATTTCGAGCGCCAGGGGATTTTGAACGATAAGGTGTTCGCCAAAGATGTGGTCTCAAAATTCGTTCATGCAAAACCGTCCGGAAGCCGAAAGATAAAGTTCGAGCTCCAGAAACACGGCCTTTCGCCCAAAACGGTCAGCGAAATGATGGAAAGCCTTGATTCTAGCGAAGAAACAGAACGGGCCAGGGAACTTGCCCGCGCACGCTGGGACAGGCTGGGCAATATCGAGCTGGAAAAACGCAAAAAGCGCGTTTTTGATTTTCTGCTGCGCCGCGGCTTCGATTACCAGACGGTGAGAGATATTATGGAAACAATCGAAAGGGATCATGACTAAAGAACTAACGGTCGACGCAATCCGGGATCTGTACCTGGACTTTTTCAAGAAAAAGCAGCACGTCGTGGTGTCGAGCGATTCGCTCGTGCCCCAGAACGACCCGACCCTTCTGTTCACCGGGGCAGGCATGAACCAGTTCAAGGACAACTTTCTCGGCCTGAAAAAAGACCTGAAGCGCGCCGCCAGCTCCCAGAAGTGCCTGCGTACGGGCGATCTTGAAAATGTCGGCCGCACTGCGTTTCACCACTCCTTCTTCGAAATGCTGGGCAATTTCTCTTTCGGCGATTACTTCAAAAAAGAAGCCATTGAATGGGCCTGGGAATTCCTGACTGTGGACCTGAAGATTCCCGCCTCGCGTCTGCGCGTCAGCGTCCACCACACCGACGACGAAGCGTTTGGCTTCTGGGAAAAAATCGTGGGCAGAGACAAGATCGACCGCCTTGGCGACAAGGACAATTTCTGGCCTTCGAACGCTCCCAAGGACGGCCCCAACGGCCCCTGCGGCCCTTGCTCCGAAATTTATTTCGACCAGAACCCGAACGGAGAGCCCGGCCGCACCGTCGAGCACAAGGATTTCGCGGAAATCTGGAACCTGGTGTTCACACAATACGACCGACAGGACGGCGGCAAACTGGTGCCGCTTGCGCAGAAGAACATCGATACAGGCATGGGGCTCGAGCGCCTGAGCTGCGTGCTGCAGGGAAAAACAACGAACTTCGAAATCGACAACCTCCGGCCTATCAACGAAGCGATCGAAAAAGAACTGGGCGTAAAAGTTCCACCCGATATGCGCCGGGGCCTGTACGCAATCACCGACCACCTGCGGGCCGTCGTATTCTGCATGACGGACGGCGTCATTCCTTCGAATGAAGGCCGCGGCTATATCATCCGCAAGCTGATCCGCCGCGCTCTGTGGCAAGCGCACGAAATCGCGCCCGGCAAAAAAATCGAAAAGGCTTTTCTCTATAAGATCGTGCCGACTGTGGCCAACGTCATGAAAAAACCCTACCCTGAGTTGAAAGATGCGCAGGAAAGCGTCGCGGCTACCTTGAAAGGCGAAGAAGAGCGTTTCCTGGACACGCTGGAAACCGGCCTGCGCATTCTTGACCAGCGAATCGCAAATTTGAAAGGTTCCAAAGTTCTTCCGGGTGAGGTCGTTTTCGAACTTTACGACACCTACGGCTTTCCGGACGAGCTGACCCGCAAGATCGCTTCCGAAAAAAATCTCGAGATCGATCAAAAGGGCTTTGACAAGCAGATGGAAGAACAGCGTAAACGCGCCAAGGACTCCAGCAAAATGCAGGGCGATATTTTTGCGGCCGGCGAACTCGAAAAAAGTCTTTCGGGCATCGCAGAAACGAAATTCCTCGGCTACCAGGGCCAGACGGAATCGCAGGGGAAAATCCTTCTCGCCAATATCCAGGGCAATAAAGGCGTCGTCGTCCTCGACCAGACCCCATTTTACGCCGAAAGCGGCGGACAGGTGGGCGACACCGGCACGCTGAAGTCAGCGTCCTTTGAAGCCAAAGTCACGGACACCCAGAAAAAGGACAAACATTTCCTGCATATTGTGGAAATCGTTAAAGGGACGCCCAAGGCCGGCGACAGCGTCTCGGCAGAAATCGACATATCTCGCCGCTTACGGATCATGCGCAACCACACCGCGACGCATTTGCTTCACGCTGCGCTCAGGAATATTCTCGGCAATCAGGTCCGCCAGCTTGGTTCTCTGGTCGCTCCCGACCGCCTGCGCTTTGACTATTCATACGCCCAGGCGCTTACACCCGACCAGATCAAACAGCTTGAAGATTCCGTGAATGCCGAGATCCTGGCTGACAAGGCGCTTTCTAAAGAAGAGAAAGCCGCGGATGACGCAAAGAAAGAAGGTGCACTTGCTTTCTTCGGGGAAAAGTACGGCTCGCTGGTGCGCGTCGTCAGCGTGCCCGGCTACAGCAAGGAATTCTGCGGCGGCACGCACTGCGACCGCACGGGCCAGATCGGCGCGCTCGTGATCACCGGCGACTCCTCGATCGCCAGCGGCACGCGCCGCATCGAAGCAGTGACAGGCGAAGGCGCGCTGGAATATACCCGGAATCTCCGTTCCACGATGGGCCGGCTCGCGCAGGTGCTTAAGACAAGCCCTGCGGAAGTCCCGGACCGCGTCGCCAAGCTCCAGGAGAACTTCAAGAAACTGGAGAAAGAAAAAGCCCAGGCCCCGTCAAACAAGGCCGACGCGGACAAAATCATGGCCGGAGCGGAAAAGGTAGGCAGTTACGTCTTTATTCCGTTTAAAGCAAAGGGCCTGGAATCGGGCGAGCTCCGCACGATTTCCGACACTATCCGCTCCAGAAGCCCTCAAAGTATCTATTTGCTGTGCGCTGAAAATGAGGATAAAATCCAGTTCCTGCTCGGCGCCACACCGGACATGGCTAAGAAAGGCATCGACGTCCG
>CAZMMY010000281.1:1762-3305 GCA_964567495.1 uncultured bacterium | reverse complement strand
GGCCGGCGAAGGCTCGCTGCGCGATGCCGAGGGCCTGCTCGACCAGATGGCCAGTTTTTCCAAGGGGGAAATCACGGACAAAGATGTCCTCTCGCTCCTTGGCATGGCCTCGGAAGACGTTTATTTTTCCATGCTTACGGCCGTGCGCTCGGGCGACGCGGAAAAGGTTTTTTCCGTCATTCAGGAACTTTATGAAAACGGCGGCGACCTCGTCCAGTTTGCCAAGGGCTTTCTTGAAATCTTCCGGCACCTTTTCCTTTTCCAGTGCACGGACGCGGCAAAAAATTTCATCGAGATGAGCGAAAACGCCCTGAAACAGCTTGCGGAAAGAAAAAATGAATTTACCCGCGCAGAGCTCGTGCTGGCCCTTAATCTTCTGGGGAATCTGCAGAACCAGCTGCGCCGCAACCTGGCGCCGCCGCGGCTCCTGGTCGAGACCGCTTTCCTGAAGCTTTTGAACCTGGAAGGGCTTTACTCCGTGGAAGACCTGCTTGAAAAACAGGGCGGGGCCTATGCTCCCGCACCGCAGGCTCCTTCTTATCAAAGGCCGTCCGCTCCGGCGCCGGCTGCTCCGGCTCACCGTCCGGCAGCGCCTGCGGCCCCGGCGGCTCCGAAAAAGAGCGCTGTATCCGAAGCCCCCGCCGCGCCTGCTCCCGCTCCGGCTCGCGGTTCTTCTCAGCCGCTTCCGCCGCTGGAAAGTTTCTGGCCCAAAGTCATCGAGTACGTCAAAGCCAAGCGCATGTCGACCGGTATTTTTCTTTCCGAATCTGAGCCCGTGGAAATGAGCGAAACTTCCGTGGTCCTCGGCCTGCCTTCCGAATTTCAGTTCCATAAGGAGATGCTTGAGAAGGGCAACAACCGGCAGCTGATCGAAGAGGCTTTTGAGACTGTCACGGGCAGGAAGATGCGCGTCCAGTTTATTGTGACCCAGGTCGCTGCCGTTTCCCGCGCGGCCGCCCCCGCCGCGGCGCCCGAGCCCGAGAATTCTGCGAGTAAGGAACCTTCCAAAATGCCCGAGATCATCTCCCAGGCCCTGAACATTTTCGAGGGCTCGAAAATCATCCGGACGGAGTAGCGTGAGAGGCTATTCAGACTGGATGTCCCAGCTTATTGAGGCGTTCGGCAAGCTGCCGGGCGTGGGTAAAAAATCTGCCGAGCGTATGGTTTTCTACCTTCTCAAGGCTCAGAAACCCGAGGTCCTGAGGCTGTCCTCCCTGATCGCCACTCTTAAGGAAAACGTTTTCTTCTGCGAGACCTGTCATAATTTTGCAGATTCCAAAGAGTGCCATATCTGTGCGGATCCCGGCCGCGATAAAAGCCAGCTGTGTGTGGTGGAAGACCCAAAAGACGTGATTGCGATTGAAAAGACCGGCAGCTATGCAGGTGTTTACCACGTGCTGCTGGGCGCGCTGTCGCCGCTTGAGGGAGTGGGGCCGGATGAAATTCAGATCGCCGGATTAGTAAGAAGGCTGAAGGAACAGAAGGCCCGGGAAGTCATCCTGGCGACGAACCCGAACGTCGAAGGGGAAGCGACCTCCATGTA
>CAZMMY010000281.1:0-1752 GCA_964567495.1 uncultured bacterium | reverse complement strand
CGCTCTTTATCTTGCCAAGCTTTTGAAGCCGCTCGGCATCAAAACTACTCGTATTGCCCGCGGGAGTCCCGTGGGGAGCCACATTGAATATACGGATCAGGCAACTCTCTCCCGCGCCATTGAGGGAAGGCTTCCTGCCTGATTTTACCCGTTTTTCTCTCTTTTTTTTCCTGCTGATTTAAATCCTCGAAGCTCCTCACAAAAAAAGCGCGCGCCTCAGCGACGGTGATTTCGCGCCGTTTTTTCGCCTTTGATTTTTTCCGTCTCGGTTTCTTTTTCATTCGTTTTTCAAGTAATGAAAGGCATTTAAAAAGACGTTAGTTGTGATAAAAAAAAAGAGAAAGACGCTATTTCCTGATTGATCTCTCTATTTTTCTTAACATTGCTTCGCACCACGTTTTTCTCCCCAACTTTGAATAGCATAAGATAACACTAAATTATTCGAAATAGTATTAAAAACATTTTCCAAAATTTTTCTTCAACTTTTCCTTTTCAGTATATTGACTTTAAGAAAGTCGCGTGCTAATTTTCCACCACGTTTTAAAAAAAATATTTTCTTAAATTTTTTCTGAAAAGAAAAAGTCTTAACGCATCTCAGCAGCTTCCGAAGTTCGATTCAAAAAAGACACCGAAGTCAAAATCAGAACGGATCGAGGATGATCTCTATCTTTGCGGCTTTTTTAAACTGCTTCAGAAAGACTGTCGGAAAACTGGCCGGAATCTCGCGCGGTTTTGCGGAAAGCCGTTTTTCACCCGCACTGCGAACCCTCAGCTTCTTTCTTGCTCTTGTTTTTTCCTGGAACACTCTCGCGTGGTCGGCTCCCGGGCTTGATCTTGCTGTCCTGCTTAAATCCGGGAAGAGCGGCGCTGCCGCCCTTGCGCAAAGCATTGTCATTCCTGAAAATCTCGGCTCTATCGAAGACCTGTGGCTTCCCTCCGAGTCTGAGAAGGACAAGCTTCTTGTCATTCACGTTCGCGACGCGCATGCGCAGCCTGAGGCGCAGCGCCACATCGGGGCGATCCTGGAGCTTTTGGCAAAAAACAAAAAAATTTCAGCCGTCGCGCTCGAAGCGGCATTCGGCGAACTCAAACCGGAAATTCTCCGTCTTCTTCCTTATCCTGAAATCAATACTGCCATTACCGAGCATCTCGCCGGTCTGGGCGAAGTCAACGGCGCTGAACTTTTTGCGCTCAAGCACGCTGAATATGGTGTGGCCATGCGCGGCGCAGAAGACGCCGGCCTCTACCGTGACAGCCTGAAAATTTTCCGCAGTCTGAAAGCGGACAAGAAGCTGCTTGAGGAAGGGCTTGCTGCCTACACTGCGGCGCTGGACGACAGGGAACGCGAAGTTTTCTCCGGCGAGCTCAGAAATTATTCGCTGAAAAAAAAGGCCTGGGAACAGCACCGCGACGCGGCTGATTACCTGCGTCTCGTCCACGAGCTTTATAAAAAACACATGGCCGTCGACCTGGCCGATCCTCGCCACCAGTTCAAGTGGCCGCACTCCACTCGCCTGATGAAGGCCGATGAAATCGAAAGCTCCATCGATCGCGAAGCTGCGGCGGCCGAAACTCTGAAGCTGGCCGAAGCGCTTAAGGCCGGCCCGTCCGAAGACGCTGTTTATATAGCTTCCGGCCTCGCCTGGATTGCCCAGCCCTCGGACTACCAGACTTTCCAGCAATGGATTGATGCGAACCCGTTCAAAGGCGTCAAGACGCCCCGTCATTTCTTTGAAGCCTTCTGGCGTTATG
>CAZMMY010000280.1:0-3306 GCA_964567495.1 uncultured bacterium | reverse complement strand
TTCAAAGTCGTCGAAGCGGCCCATGGGCTGGAAGCCCTGCGCGCTGCATTGAAGCAGAAGCACATTGACATTCTGTTTACCGACATGGTCATGCCTCAGATGGGAGGAGGGGAGCTGGCGCAGAAATTCCTGAACCAGTTTCCAAAAGCGTCGATTATCTTTACATCGGGATATTCAGACCAGAGCGCGGTACAGAAATGGCTAGATCAGGGCTACAGGTTTCTGCAGAAGCCGTACACGCAAGCGGAACTTCTCTTGATGCTCCGCGAAGTCCTGGACCGGGGCAGGGCTGCAAAAAAATAATTGACGGCGAAATCGCTTCGGATATGATGAGTATGTATCTAAGAAATGTGTGTAATTATTGCGTTATGAACATGTCATTTTTTTAGTTTGTAAAGCGCATCCGAAAGGAAGAAATGGAATTTAGTTACTCGAGCTCGCGTCTCAGCCTTAAAGTTCTTATCACAGCTTTTCTTTTGTTTGTCGGCCTTGGATATGTCTTCGGCCTGATCAACATCTATAACAATACCGGCATGAGCTATACGGGTGTCGTGGTCCATTACCGCGGCGACGAAAAAGAGCTGACCGTGCCGCCGGAATTCGCCTTCGCCAAGCTGGTCAATGAGAACCACTTCCACGTGTTTGCGCTCTCCATGCTTTTCTTCATGATCGGGTTTCTCTTCTGTTTTACCGCGTTACCCGAAGGGGCCAAGGCCATTTTCGTGGCCGCTCCGTTTATAGGGATGTTCCTGGATTTTGCGGGGCTATGGCTGACGGTTTTTTCCTCGCCGCTTTACGGCTGGCTGACGATTGTTTGCGGAGCCTTCATGGCGCTTTCATTTTTTATGCTGATCGGAAGGCCGATTTATGAAATGTGGATTCTGCCCGTATGGAAACGTAAATGGAGGGATAACGTCCCTGTTTTCCTGAGATAACTATGAAAAGACCGGCCCAGACACCCCTACCCCATATCCAGGCCATTTTAATTGCGGTTTTTTTTCTGCTGCATGCCATTCCTGCTTTTGCTCAAAAAAGCGAAGGCACTTCTCCGTTACAGATGTCGGCTTTCAAAGGCGCTAAATATGTCGGCTCCGAAACTTGCGCCGCCTGCCATGACCAGGAACACAAGGAATTCAAGACATCGACGCATTTCCGCGTCAGCGTGCCTCACGAAGGCCTCGATGTCCAGGGCTGCGAAATGTGTCACGGTCCTGCCAGCCTGCACGTGGACGCGGGCGGCGGCAAAGACAACATCCTGAACCCCGATAAAGACGTTGCTGCATGCTTTCAGTGCCATAGCGATAAAAAACTGGAATTCAACCGCCCGCATCATCACCCCGTGCTTGAAGGCAAGATGAACTGCACCTCCTGCCACAGCCCGCACGGCTCTGATGTGCGCGCCTGGTCGGCCACCGGTATGAAAGGTGTGAACGAAGCCTGCTTCAACTGTCACAAGGAAATGCGCGGACCGTTTGTTTTTGAGCACGAAGCCGTTCGTGAAGGCTGCACTACCTGCCATCAGGTGCACGGTTCCATTCACTCTAAAATGCTTGTGGCCCGCGACAGCAATCTTTGCCTGCGCTGCCATACCCAGATGAATTTCCCGACCATCGGCAAATCGGGTCATGGCGGCCGTCTGCCGCAGGGAAGCTGCTTTACGGCCGGCTGCCACACGGCTGTCCATGGTTCTAACTTTGACGATCACCTGCGCTACTAAAAAACAGGAGGGGAGCATGAAAAAGACGCTGGCGGTGGTTTTTGCGATTCTTACGCTCCTCTCTGCTCCTGTTTTCGCTGCCGAGACCAAAGGCCACATCACCGGCCAGCCCCTCGAGTATGCCTACGTAAACGGCGATCCCCATAAATTCAGCGAGCACCGCTGGCAGAACGATAATTACAACGGCGGCATC
Organism: uncultured bacterium; assembly: GCA_964567495.1. Classification (GTDB taxonomy): domain Bacteria; phylum Omnitrophota; class Omnitrophia; order Omnitrophales; family Aquincolibacteriaceae; genus CAYLPP01. The sequence goes on along the minus strand of CAZMMY010000280.1, from coordinate 1,396 downwards.
GAGGAATTCAGCATGGAAACCACCGGCCTTCCTGAAGATCTTGCCGTGAGCGTGGACGGCCATGCCATGATGGCGAACAATGACTACGAGGTCAACGCGCTGGCCAAAAAGGAAGAGGCAGGCTATCTCCTTTTCGAATACCAGGAATTCAGCAAGTATTACGACGACAGCGGCGGTGTTTATTATCCTTTCGGGCTTCTGCGCGCGCCCACGCTCAACCGCGAGTTGGAACTTCAGATCGGTCATATCCGCGTCGAGACCGGTATTCTTCTGCCAGATATCCCCAAAGTTTCCGTGGCCTACCAGCGGGACTTCAAAGACGGCACCAAGTCTCGCCTGACCTGGGCGCCTGTGGTTGAAAACGGCGTCACTCGCGCTATTGCGCCTTCTTACCAGGACGTGAATGAAATTACGGACAGCGTCGAGCTTACGGAAAGCCACACAATCAAGGGGTTCGAGCTGAACGGCGAGCAGCGCTGGGAATGGACTGATGCGGAATACATGCGCGAAGAGCAAAGCCTCTCTCTCACCGGGGCGGCCTCGGACCGCAAGATCCGCGACCAGGCCCAGCAGACAAAAAGCCGCCTGTTTTCGACGACGCAGAGTGCCGGCCGCTGGTTCAAGGACGAGAAAGTTTTTACGGGTGCGGCCTACCATTACCTGAATATCGAAAATCAGGAAGTTGAAGACATATTCGAAATGAACGAAAACCGTGTCCTCACAAACTTCTCAAACCCCAAGCAGATCCGCAACGCGCGCGCCGACAACGAATATGGCTCGCACACCTGGACTGCCAATTTTTCCGTCAATCCGCTCAACTGGCTGAATGTGACGAGCAATATCCGTTCAGAGGTCCTGGAGAAGTCCGGCAATTCAACCTATCCGTCCGACAGTACACCCGCGGCGGCCGGCGGCGCTATTCCGGACGGTATCATCAATACAACGGAAGTCAGCCAGAGCCAAGACCGGGTCGGGCGCATCGGTGAGGGAATTTCGCTGCGAATGACGGCCATCCCGAAGACGGCTATTTATAACGACTTTGAGTTCGAACAGGTTCGCAACTGGCTGAGCGAGAACCGCGACAGCCTGGCCGGCCAGTCGGCATCGAATGCCAGCGAGATTTTCGGCCGCGAAACCATCACTTACATGACGCGCGGCATCTGGACCCTGGGCGGCCAGTTTGTGCCCGCGCACTGGGCCAGCCTTACGGGGCATTTCCGCGTCAACCGCAGCAACAGCGATTACGATGACCAGCGTGAAACCGTTTCTACTGCAGCCGGTGCAAAGTCTGCATTTTTCGACGCGCTCAATATTCATACTAACGAAATGGCGACACACGCCACTTTCAAACCGAAGCCATGGCTGCGCCCGTCGGTCCGCTACCGTTACCAGATAC
>CAZMMY010000279.1:0-3316 GCA_964567495.1 uncultured bacterium | reverse complement strand
CATTGATAATTTCGCAGATCACTCCCGCAGATTCGAAACCGGCAAGGCGTGCCAGGTCGACTGCAGCCTCCGTGTGGCCCGCGCGTGTCAGCACCCCCCCCTTCTTGGCTTTAAGCGGGAAAATGTGGCCGGGAGAAACCAGGTCGGAAGAGCCGCGCTTCGGGTCGGCCAGGACCTCGATGGTGCGCGAGCGGTCATAAGCGGAAATGCCGGTCGTAACGCCGAGCTTGGCGTCGACGGAAACGGTAAAGGCCGTGACCATCAGGTCGCGGGCTGTGGTCATCATCTGCTTCAGCTGGAGGTTTTCAATGCGCTCTTCTGCGAGAGGCACGCAGATCAGGCCGCGCGCATGCTTCATCATGAAATTAACTTTTTCGGGGGTCACAGCCTGGGCTGCAAACACGATGTCTCCCTCATTCTCGCGGGACTCGTCGTCCGCGATAATGACCATGCCGCCCGCCCGAATTTCTTCAATGATCTCTTCTATAGGCCTAAAGCTCATATTTGGGGTCCCCAAAGGGAGGATTATCCTATCAGGCCATGCCTTTTTAGTCAACGGAACTTCCCCGTCATTTCGATGTAAGTCATTTATCTACATTACTTTATATCTTTAATAAGACGGCCCTGGACCGTTTGACAACGCATGCACATGTGTTAATTTTTGTTTAGAAGCGCTGAACACCGCGCTCAGGATTCTGAAAAAGGCAAACCCGGAGCAATCCGGGGACGCAAAGCCGACGGGTCCACGGCGCAATTCGCCGGGGATGGCTGGGTTGCCAAATCTTAAGGATTTGGCCGAATCAGGAACCTCTTCAATTTTTCGGAGAGAGGATTCGGCATGAAGAACTATATCGCGGCCACGGGCCGTTTCGCAGTCAGCTTAGCATTGTTACTTCTTTTCATGTCAGCTCAAGCGAACGCCCAAAACTTCAGCCGGACCCTCTCTCTGGTTCACCTCTCCCAGGAACTCAAGACGCCCCAGGACGTGGCGTTTTACATCTGGCGCAATTTCCAGTTCGAAAAAGACCGCCGCCAGTTCGGCCGCGAAGAATACTGGCAGTCCCCGGCTGAAATCCTCGAGACCCGCAAGGGCGACTGCGAGGACTTCGCTCTTTTCGCGGTAGAAATGCTCAAGCTCTCGGGCCTCAAGTCCTTTGTCATCAACCTTTACGGCAGCCAGAAGCCGCACGCGGTCTGCGTTTTTAAGCAGAACGGCAAATACGGCGCTATCGACGGTAAGAACGTCATAGGCGCGGATTTCAACGACCTCCAGGCGCTCCTGAATTTCCTGGACCCGTACTGGGCCAAAGCCAACATCGTGGAGCCGACTCCCTCCAAAGACGGCCGCGTCATGGCCGAGTTCAGCAACTGGAGCAAGCAGCGCCGCACGCTAGCAAGCGCCTCCTGATCTCCTTCCTTGTTTTGGAAAAACCCTTTTGTTATGATCAAGCGCGATGCTTAAAAATTTACTGCTTCTTCTTTTCGTACTCCTCCTGACCGCGCTTGGCCTTGAAGCAGTCATGCGCGCGACCCATCTTTTCGGCGCGAGGCTTGCCTGGTCCATGCCTGACGCCGTCCTTGGCTGGCGCTTCGTACCGTCCGGGAATTACCTGCACTTGAAAGAAAACGACCATCCTGTGGCCTGGAAAACCAATCGCTGGGGCTGGCGGGGTGAGGACTGGAGCCTGGAAAAGCCCAAGGACGTCTACCGCGTGGCGGCGCTGGGCGACAGCTTTCTTGAAGGTCTTCAGGTGGAACAGAAAAAGCATTTCCTGACTCTGACGGAAAATGAATGGAACGCGAAGAAAACCCCTAAGGTCGAATTCATGAATTTCGGCCGCTCTGACTTCACGCAAAGCGAGGAAATGATTGTCCTGGACCAGGACGTCCTGCGTTTTTCACCGGACATGGCCGTTCTTTTTTTTCTTCCCATGAACGACATCGAGGACATCAGCCCGGCCACCTCGCCCAATCCCATGCGGCCGTATTTCATCCCCTCGCCGGGAGGCTCGCTGCAGCTCGACACGAGCTTCAGCCGGACGCGCGAATTCAAACTAAAAAAGCTGATCGACCCTCTGAAGCGGCGTTCATTCCTGGTCTCCCTGCTGACTGAACGTTTTTCAGCTTTCAGCGCTCTCGAGCGAGCGCGCGGCAAAAAAAACCAGGCCTCTGGAACGCTTCCCCGCTATCTGACCCTGGCAACAAAAAACCCGGACCCGCAGTTTCTGGAAAATTACAAGCTGAACAAGCGACTGATCACGGAAATGGCTTTTCTGTGCCGCAGCAAAGGCATACGCTTTGTGCTGGCCGTCAACGACAACCCGGCTTACCTTCCCGAAGCGGAAGAGAAATACAGGACTCTGGACGATTCGTTCGATCCGGATTTTTTTGAAAAGGATTTAAGGGATTTTGCAGCTTCGCTCGGAATCGGCTTTATCGGGCTCCAAACCCCATTTAAGGAAGAATACCGGAAAAACCGCACCGAACTCCATTTCCCCGCCGGCAAGGAAGAGGAAGAAACCGGGCTGACCTACTATGTCGGACACTGGAATTATGCGGGGCACGAGCTCGTAGCGCGCTCGCTTTATAACGGGCTCGAGCAGGAATTTGCGGACAGGTCTGCCGCGGCCTGATCAGGCGGCGGGACTTTTCTTTTCGCTTTTCTCCAGAATCCTCTTAACCACCGTAACGCCGGTCTTCATCAGGATCGCCAGGTCCAGGTTGAATCCAAAGTGGTCCACATAATAAAGGTCGTAGTCCATATTCTCGTGGATCAGAAGACGCTTCCGATCCTCGCTGATCTGCCACAGCCCCGTAATGCCCGGCTTGACAGTCAGGCGCTCGCGCTCGAGCGGGCCGTACTTATTCACAATAAACGGCATTTCCGGCCTCGGTCCCACCAGGCTCATGTCGCCTCTAAGCACATTCCAGAGCTGCGGAAGTTCGTCAAGCCCGCTTTTCCGCAAAAAGATTCCGAATGGGAGCACGGCAGGCGCGCTGCTTTTGGCCAGCTCGGGAGAAACATCTTCACGTTTGAAACCGGGTTTGAGCGTGCGGAATTTGTAGACCAGAAAGCGCTTTCCTTTCAGCCCTACGCGCACCTGCTTGAAAAGAACGGAGACTTTGGGTGATGTCACGCGGATCAGGATCACGATCGTCAGCATGAGCGGCGAAGCGAGAAGAAAAAAGAAGGCCGAAAGCACGATATCCAAAAGGCGTTTGAAGAAGCTGTAGTAACGCATGCCGAAGCCTTCGCGGAAACCGACCAGCGGAATCCCGCCAATGCGAGGGCGACGAAGAGCAGCGCTACCGCGGT
>CAZMMY010000278.1:0-3324 GCA_964567495.1 uncultured bacterium | reverse complement strand
GACAGATCCAGCAGGGCGATTTCCTGCACCCGGTCCCTGTCATGCGGATAAAGGCGGAAAAGCTGGTAGGTTGAAAATCCCTTCTTGTACTTTAAGTAGATAATCTCTTCGTAGGTCATTTTCCCTCCGAATTGTTCTTCTCTGTAGTATCGTCCCGAAGAAGTTTTTAATAAGTTTTTTGCCTCAAAGCACCTCAATTTCAGCTTTTTCCTAGAAAAAAATCCTTCAAAAAACACAAGATATAGTGTTGCTAGCGCCGACTGAGCACTATTGCTAGTTTTTGATTAAAATTGTTTAAAAAAGCGCTTGACCCTCGATATAAGTATTTATATATTGTGAATTACGAAATGTACTTTACATTTTGTAAAAATGAGAAATCAAGCATGGTTGCTCCTAGGGCTGGCAGTTCTGATGACAGGTTTTTCCTGGTTCGGCAAACAGGAAACGCCTGCACAGGCCGTGGCCGAAGCCAAGAAAGACATGGAGGCGGGCGATTTGTACCAGGCTCGCAAGCGGATACAGAAAGCCTTGAAAAAGGACCCTACCAGCATCGAGGCTCAAAAATTGATGGCTGAAATCATCGACCAGGAAATCGCCAGGCACCGGGAAGCATTCCGGGAGAATGCTCCGGAGGAACTGCCGAAGACCCAGACCAAGGAAGAGGTTCGGACCTGGATTGAAAGAGGAAGGACGCTGCTCGAATTGAAACGTTACGAAGAAGCCCTGCTCGCCACCGAAAAAGTCTTCAATTATGAAGAAGACAATCTGGAAGCTTCGCGGCTGATGGACAGGATCCGCAACGAAGCGCTCAAGGCCGGCAAAGCTGAGGAGCTGGCGCAGCGCGAAATTTATCAGGATGAAATCAACGACAGGGTCAGCGGCTATACCGCACAGGCCCGCGCATGGATCAGGGAAGGTAAGTGGGGCGCGGCGCGGCTGGCGGTTGAGAAGATGCTGCTGCTTGACCCTTCGAACCAGGAGGCGCAGAAGCTTCAAAAGCAGATCGAAGCCCACAACGAACAGGCGAAAGCCGCAGCGGGGGCAAAGTGAAAAGAGAGAAGCTTTTCAAGATCGGCGAAGTCATGCAATACACAGGTCTTTCAAGGCAGACCATCCATAACTATACGCTCGCGGGCCTTATTCAGGAGGCCCGCCGCACCCCTTCAGGCCATCGCCTCTACGATGAGTCTGTGTTCGACCGGCTGGAGCAGATCAAAACTCTCCAGACGAAGCATTACACCCTTTTTCAAATAAAGAAAATTCTGGAAGAAAAAAACCCGAAGTCCTAATCAGGCGGAAAGCGCCGAAAGGAGTCCCAGTGCACGAAGACGAAATTAAAATGTGGAAGAAGTACAAGCGCACGAAAAGCCAGCCTCTGCACGACGAAATCGTGAAGAAGTATCTTTATCTGGTGAAATACGTTGCGGGCCGCGTCGCGATCGGTCTTCCTCCGAATGTGGAGTTCAATGACCTGGTCAGCTACGGCATTCTTGGCCTGTTCGACGCGATCACCAAGTATGACGTGTCGCAGGGCAATAAGTTCGAGACGTATGCCGTCTCGCGTATCCGCGGTTCGATTATGGACGAGCTGCGAAAGCTGGACTGGGCGCCGCGCCTTCTTCGCAAAAAGGCCCGCGAAATCGAAAAGAAGTGCAAGGAGCTGGAAGAAAAGAACGGCCGCCTGGCGACCGATGATGAACTTGCGCGGTCTCTCAAGATTTCGACCGACGAGCTCAACTCGATCTACAGTGACCTCAATTCAACCACGTTCCTTTCGCTCGACGAAGTCTGGCAGAATGATGACGGCAATAAGCCTATCTCCCGCCTGCAGACCATCGAGGATTCCCTGGTCACTAATCAGTTCAACTACGTGCACCAGAGTGAAGTGAAGGACCTCCTGGCCGGCGCCATTAATGAACTGCCGGAAAAGGAAAAGCTGGTCGTGGTTCTTTATTATTATGAAAACCTGACGCTTCGCGAAATCGGAGAGATTCTCGACGTTTCCGAATCGCGCGTCTGCCAGATCCATACCAAGGTCATCACGCGCCTTAGGTCGCATCTGGTCAAAAAAGCGGGCGAAATCACTCTGGAAGCCTAACGGCAAGGGGTTTGCTTAAGGTTTTCCGGGCGCGGGCCGATAACTCTTAATGGTTGGGATTAGCTGTTTTTATCCCGCCTGAAAGGGCTTATGAACGCGCCGAAGTGCGAATATGATTCATCAGGAAAAAGACTCCGAAAAATCCAGATAGAACGCCCGTCGATCCAGACGCCCGAAGAAGAGCGTCTGTGGCGCGACGTCCACAAGTACGCCCAGCTCATACCCTCGGAACCCGACCCCAACATGGGAAGGGTTGAAGAAATCAGGGAAGAAATCAGGAAGGGAACCTACCTCAGCAAGGAAGTCATCGACGAAACGGTGGCCCGCCTCGCTATCCGCTTCATGAAGAAGGAGTAGCTTTTTCGGCCGCCGGTGCGGCGCCCTTCTCCAGCCCGCAGATCTTTATCCACCGCTTGACCCATGGCATGGCCATGTTTTTTTTCCAGATAATGCCGCCGTTCAGATAATTCTCCAGCATCAAGACGCTAATCCCCTGGTCGATTCCGATATATTCCTGCGCGTACCATTTTTTGTCCAGGTTGAACGCGTCTTTGAATCCGAAAATTCCATACAACTGCTCGTTATAATTTTCGTAGAAAAATTTTACGGCTCCAAGCGATTCTTCCGGCGTGAATACAATTGAGGAAATTGCGGCGTAAGGCGCTATCGTTCCGTCGTGGATGGCTTCGCCCGCTGGTTTGGCCCCATAAGCTTTGTAACCGCCGGGTCCGACCGAAGCCGAAAGGCCCCAGGAATTTTCCGAATAGCCTGTGTACTGGTTACGGAATTCCAGCGAAAATTCGCGATTGGCCAGTGTGGCCTGGACAGAATTTTCGAAATAATCGATGCCGCGGTCGTCCAGTTTTTTGAAGTCGATGAAGGCATGTGAGAACTGATATGTGAAAAGGCTTCCGGAATGGGCATAAATGACTTTCCGGCCGTTATATTCGCCTTCGTCGCGGTTCCATTCGTGCCAGGCTTCTTTCGGAACCGGATGGCTTGGCGAACCTAGGGCGAGCGCCTGGAGAATGATCAGCTCATTGTACGAATCCCAGTAATAAGGAAGAAATCCTGTCTCCGGTTTCCATCCCATGCAGACCAGGAGTGAATTATTCAGCATCCATTTCCAGTTAGCCCGGGAATAGATTTTTTTGGCCATCCTTTCGATGTCCGTATCCGGATAGTACGAAGCCGCGGTCATGGCGCCTGCGATCAGGAGGGCGGTG
>CAZMMY010000277.1:3026-3329 GCA_964567495.1 uncultured bacterium | reverse complement strand
CGACGTATTGAAGCGTCCCGGAAGCGGGTAGAACGTGGCTGCGACGGGGGTGAACGTGATCGATCTTGAAGCGGCAAAAAAAAACGGCATTGCGGTCTCGAATGTTGCGGGTTATTCCACAGAGTCCGTGGTGCAGGCCACGTTTGCGTTTCTTCTTGCTTTGGCCGGTAACCTGGTCAAATACAACAAGGCTGCGCATGACGGCCGCTGGAGCCGCTCGCCGTTTTTTGTGCTCGGCGATTATCCTTTGATAGAAGTCAGCGGAAAGACGATCGTTATCGTAGGCTACGGCAATATAGGCCG
>CAZMMY010000277.1:0-3016 GCA_964567495.1 uncultured bacterium | reverse complement strand
TGCGCGTGCTCGTGGCGCAAATACCGGGCCGCAAAAGCGGAGGGGGGAAGCGGGTTCCCCTGGCTCAGGCAGCGGCCAGGGCTGACTTCCTGAGTATCCATGCGCCGCTGACGCATTTGACGAGAAACTTGATCGATGCCTCAATTATCCGTAAGATGAAACCTACGGCTGCGGTGCTGAATATGGCCCGCGGCGGCATTGTGGATGAAGCTGCGCTCGAGAAGGCTCTGAAGCAGGGAAGACTGGCGGGCGCGGCCTCCGACGTTCTGACGCAGGAACCTCCCCCTGAAAATCACATCCTGCTGGGCGCTCCCAATATGCTTTTGACCCCTCATACAGCCTGGGCCACGCGGGAGGCCCGCACAAGGCTGGTAAGGGAGCTGGCTGAAAACATAAAGGCTTTTTTAAAAGGAAGGAAACGTAACAGGGTGGTATGATGATGACACCGGAAGCTATACAGAAAATTTTGACGGAGAGACTGCCTGGCGCGGAAGTCACGGTGGAAGACATGACCGGAACCGCAGACCACTGGCAGATCCAGGTTATGTGGAACGGTTTCAAGGGCAAGCCGCTTATGGCCCAGCATAAAATGGTCAATCAGGCGCTGTCCGCCGAACTTGAAAACGGCAGCATTCATGCCGTGAAAATCAAAACTTACGCATTGGATTAAGGAGAAAGAAATGAGCGAAGACGTCATTCAGAGAATCGAAAGTGAAATCAAGGGCAACAAAGTCGTGGTGTTCATGAAAGGAACGCCCGAAGCCCCTCAGTGCGGTTTTTCCGCCGCGACCGTGGCTATTCTGAAAACTTTTCCGTATCCCTTCAAGGGTGTGAACATCCTGGCTAATCCCGATATCCGCCAGGCCCTCCCCGAGTATTCCGACTGGCCGACTTTCCCGCAGGTTTTTGTGGACGGCCAGCTGGTTGGCGGCTGCGACATCATGCACGAGCTGCGTGATTCAGGGGAACTTGCTCAAATCCTGAAAAAAGCCTTCGGCCAATAGCGAACCCCCCTCGTTTTTTAGCGTCAGTTTTCTTCCATATCGGCCGTTAAGGTTATAGGCCGCTTCTTGCGTTTTAAGGATGTGCCTCTTATCTTTTAAACGAGGGAATTGTTATGGATGCGAAAGTTTATCTGACGGGCCTTTTGGGAAAGGTCCTGGAAATGAAGGGCCTGGACATGTTCCTGAAAGTGGGCACGACGCCCCGCACGCGCGTGGCGGGTTCTCTGGTGGTCCCCATTTCCGATGAAATCGTAACCGAGGAGCATACCAAGGCCATCGCGGCCGCTTTCCTCAACCCTTACCAGACAGACCTTCTCGAGAAAAACAGGAGCGTGGACTTCGCGTTTTCCCTGATTGGCGGCAACCAGCGCTTTCGCGGCAACATTTTCTACCAGCAGATGACGCTGTCGCTTGTGATCCGCACGCTCTGGAAAAAGATCCCGAGTTACGAACACTTGAAAATCCCGCCTATCCTTAAAAAAATTCCGCTCGAAAAATCCGGGATCATCCTGATCAGCGGTACTGTAGCTTCCGGTAAAACCACGACCATTACGGCCATGCTGGACATGATGAACGAGACTACGCAGCGCCATATCGTGACTATTGAAGACCCCATCGAATATGTCCATGAAGACAAGAAAAGCATGTTCAACCAGCGCGAGATCGGCTATGACGCCAATGACTTCAACTCTGCGCTGAAATACGTGGTTCGCCAGTCGCCGGACGTGGTCGTGATCGGCGAAATGCGCGACGCCGACGCTTTTAATTTTGCCCTGACTTCTGCCGAAGTCGGCCGGCTGGTTATCGCCACGGTGCATGCCAAGTCGGCCCTGCAGATTTTTGACCGTGTGCTCGGTTTTTTTCCGGCCGACCACCGCGACCAGGTGCTGAGCCATCTTTCTTATAACATCACGGGCTTTATCTGCCAGAAGCTGCTCAAAGGGAAGGAGGACAAGCTTGTGCCCGCGTTTGAAATCCTGCTGGGTAATTACACTATCCGCCAGCTTGCCCGCGAGAAAAAATTTGACCGCATGCCCCAGGCCATGCGTAATGCCGCCGGTGAAGGCATGCAGACCTTCGATCAGGCCATCTTCAAGCTTTGGCAGGACGGTGAAATCACGGCCGAAGAGGCCCTTGCCTCCAGCGAACGCCCTCAGGAGATGGAAAACCAGATGAAGGGCATCACTATGGAAGGTTCTAAAAGCAAGATCCTCGGCGCGTAAGCGCGGAATCCTGATATAATTCCCGCATGATCCTCGCTCTTCTCGGTATTCTTTCTGTTTTTGCGGTGGGCATTGTCCTGTGGACCGTCTGCGTTGAGCCGCGCAGCTTCCGCGTGAGGGAGTTCAAGGTCACGGTCAAAAAACACCTCAGCCGCCCTTACCGGATCCTGCATCTTTCCGATATCCATTTTTCAGGGCCGAACAAACCTATGGCGCGCTTTTTCGACAAGCTCGCGGAGAATGAATACGATTTCATCTTTCTGACGGGGGATATTTTTGACAGCATCGAAGGCCTGAAGCCCGCGGCTGAAAACCTGCCGAAGCTGAAATCGAAGTTTGGTTTTTTTGCGGTGCTCGGAAACCATGATTATCACGATTACCATCTGGAAGACGTTCTGACGCTTGCGACGGGCCGCCATCCCGAGACCCTGCAGCCGGTAGACAAGTTCATCGAGACCCTGAAAGAGGCCGGCGTCTGTCCGCTGTTCAACGAAACTGTCGGGGTGCCTGCCGACAAGCACGACATCTTCCTGATCCACGGCCTTGACGATCCGACCACGGGCCGGGCGGATTTCCAGGCCGTCCTGAAAAATACCGACAAGACCTCCGTCAACGTCCTCCTGACTCACACCATCGACGCGCTGATCCATATGCCGGAAAAATGCATGGAGGTTTCTTTTTCCGGCCATTCCCACGGAGGGCAGGTGCGCATGCCTGTTTACGGAGCGCTCCTGACGCACACGCGCCTTGGGCGCGTAATGCGATTCGAGGGTGCCCGAGGCGCGCGGC
>CAZMMY010000276.1:0-3351 GCA_964567495.1 uncultured bacterium | reverse complement strand
TTCCGCCCCCCAGGCCTGCTTTTGCACGTTCACGCCAAGCCCGTCGGGGTCCTGCATGACCGCGGCATCGGCCTGAAACGGCATACCCGCGAAATCACTGAAAGGCTGCCCGCTAAAATGGAAAAGAATTTCCCGTCCTTTCCAGGTCAGCTTCCACTGGTTTTCGCCGGTCATCCGGAGACGGCCGCCCCGCTCTCTCCCCACGCCGGACAGAAAACCTGAGATGGTCCGGATAATTTCCTGCGCGTCTTTACCGGGTTCATGGAGAAAGACCTCATCCGCTTCAGGGAAGTTTTCCATTAAATCAAGGAACTGCTGCGTATATTTCCAGCCCGCGAAATAGATTTTACGCGTCTGCGCGGTCAGTCCGGAGATTTCCGCATCCGTCAGGAGCTTCGGCGCGAGCAGGGCCGTCAGTTTCGATTTTTGCGGTATCAGGATCCTGACGCCGTCCGCGCGCTCCAGGCCCCAGTGCTTGTGTCCATGATAGGTCAGCTCCTTCATCCCTTCGGCAGGGTCCGAATGCCACGGGTCGTGCATGAAGAAGACCGCGCGGTCATGCATATACGCGCCCAGCATCCGGAAAAGTCTTTCTTGATCGAGGCTTCCGTAGATGAAGTAATTCAAGACGTCGAAATCCTGGATGCGCCGCCGTCCTTCGGGCGTCAGGATTCCGTCCTTGAACCAGTCCTTGCGTTCGAGCTTGATTTTAGCAATGTCAAAAAAAGAAAGCTGCCGAGAGGCCGCGAGCGCCGGGATTCCCTGCGGCCCGAAAACAATTCCCTCTGACGCGTGGACCAGGCCTTCGTCGAACTCTTCGCCTTCCGCCAGGTCCGCACCCGCGCCATTCGCGGCGAGCAAGTCGCGGCCCGTTCCGAAACCAAAGCTGAAATAGCGGTCTCCAGGCCCAAGCCCCAGCGTTTTGAACCCCTTGCGCAGGGACCTGAAATTGCTGCCGAGAAAGGCGCTGCCTTCTTTTTTAAGGTGCTTTACCTTGCCCGGCTCGTAGCCATACTGCACTTCCATCGACGGCATTTCACTCTCCAGAAAATCAAGCGCCTCGTCCGTGCGGCTGCGCATTTCGGAGCGGCGCTTCCCAGAGCCGAGAAAGGCTTCGCGGTCGCGGAAGTATTTTGAGGAAGGGTCCGGCGAATGTTTCAGGCCGGCCGCCGCGTCGCTAACGCGCGCAAATTCGGCCCGGTAATAAACCCGGTCGCCCAAAACGGCAGGCTGCGCGAATTCGGGTTTTTCAAGATGGGCGCGCCCGGTCATGATTTCGTGATAAAGCAAATGGCTCATATCCCCGTCAATGCGGGGAAGAATAGAAGCGAACGCCAGGTTTTCTTTTTTAAAGATATCCGCCATGCCCCGACCGTGGAAACCGCCCGTTACGAGAATCGCAGGCTGCGCCTCGCGCCCCGCAAGCGCGGTTTTGACGGCCGAATAAAAAGCGCTTTCACGGGCTTCCGATAAACGGTAGAAGCTGAGCGCGGATTCGAGAGCTTCGGGCGGGCGACCAAAAAAAACCGCGGCTTCCTTTTCACGCCCTTTCATCGCTTCCCACTCATCGCGGGTCAACTCCAGCGAGAGGAGCTTCTTGAAGAGATAAAGATCGCGGTAAGCACCGATCAGCGCCCGATCTTCTTCTTTCGCGGCATGCGCGGCGAAAAGCCGTTCAAAAATCCGGTCGATTTCATCGAACAGCGCGGAAGGCTCTATTTCGCGGCGCAGAACCTGATAGACCGCCCTTGCCCAGATCTGGGGCCAGGCATTGAAGTCATAACCCGCAGGCTGGGCGGCCGCAAAAAAATCCTCGAACTGGCGGCGGGTTACGCTTCCGTTTTCGGCGGCCAGTGCGTCAAGAAACCCGGTTTTTATTTTTTGGGTCCCGAGCCAGGCTTCGAGCTTTGTCTTTTCTTCCGCAAACTTGTTCTCGTCCAGGCGTTTTTCAAGCCCGCGCAGGAGATTCAGGCGCGTCAGCCCGGGCCATTCGAACTGGGAGAACGGATTTTCAAAATCGATCTCCGCGGTGCCGAGAGAATGCGTCTTGAGGAAATCGAGCAGGGCGCCGAAATCACGGCTGCCGTCCTGGTAATGTTTCCACTCTCCCATCAGGGTCTTCAGGTCTCCGGAAAAAATCTTCGCGGCTTCGGCGTCGAGGGAGCGCATTTTCGCCGCGGCCATTTCGCCGGTTTGGGGAAGGGCCGAGACCGCCTCTTTAAAACCCGCAAAGGCCGCGCGGTAAAGCGCGGAGTCTTCCAGACCAAGGAACGGGATTTTGTTCTTCGCCAGCGCGAGGTCCACGCCTGTCAGGTCGCCTCGGGCGGCCAGTGCGTCTATCATTTGCCCGTTCAGCTCCCGGCTGCGGAAAAAATCCAGGTAGGCAGAGTCGAGAGGGCCTTGCGCACCTTCCGCGAAAACCAGGCCGGCGCCGTAGTTCGACACAAGATAGCTGATGATCGCGGCAGTCTGTTCCGCGGCTTCCCTGCTGCCGTGTGCGGTATGAATGTGAAAAATAAGGGGCTGCGCGGCCAGTTCTGCAGGGCGGTAAATTTCACGGACCGCGCCCATTTCTTCAGGCAGTGAGATTTTGAATTCAGGCGTTATTTCACGAGAGGTTTCGAGGCCGGAAACAAGCAGAGGATTGGCGTTTGCAAAGTCTGAAAAAAGACATAAAAAAATCAGCAAAATGCTGACGATTTTTCTGGGACGGAGGGGTGTCATTATTTTATAATCGGGATGAATCTGAAAGCTCGAAAATAGTTGGAAAATAATAACTTACGACATTAAAAGCGTCAAATTCCGGGCTCGAAGAAATACCGGGATGATGCGAAAAGATTGAAGCTGCTATAGATTTTGAAGCGCCCTTTTTTTCAAATTTTGACAAACGTGAAAAAAGGCGTTTTTGGGGATGGGTAAACGCTGAGAAAATAGCGTATTAAGCGGACTTTTCGACTTCGGCGCGGGCCTGCATTTCGGCTGCGACATTCAGCAGCGCCTGATTCACGACCAGTTTTCCGTCGCGGAAAGCGATCATGTCCGCAAGTTCCGGAAGCTGCTTCAGCAGCGCGGCACTTCTCTGGCCAAGCAGCGCACGGATGACCTTGCCGCGGATTTCCGCGCTGTTAAGATCGGCGGGAGTTTCAATCACGGAAGCGGCAGCCTTGGCGGCGGCAATACGAGAAACATAATCGACCAGGTCGGAAAAAGCGCCGTACTCGTCTTTCGGCCGGAAGGAAGCCACTTCAAGCAGGCTGGCGTTGGCGCTGAGGTCCGCGGCCCCTTCGCCCTGGAGCACAGGCACCGCGCGCGTGTTTCTGATTTCGACGCCCTGTATCCAGGAGCGGGATT
>CAZMMY010000275.1:0-3371 GCA_964567495.1 uncultured bacterium | reverse complement strand
AGACCCGTGCATTACCACTTTGCTACCGCGCCGTCAAAAGAGGCCCTATTCTACAGGAATATTGGAAATTAACAACCCAGAGAAGCGCCTACCGCCTTGCAGGCCTTGATCAGAGGATGCCCAGGGGGGACGGTCTTGATTTTACTGACCGCTTTTGCGATTGGAACAGAGGTGATTTCCTGCCCTTTCAGGCAGACCATTCGGCCGAATTTTCTTTCTTTGAGAAGACAGACCGCATAGACGCCGAATTCGGTGCCGAGATTGCGATCAAACGGCGTCGGCGAACCGCCGCGCTGGATATGACCGAGCACAGCAGCGCGGGATTCGATTCCGGTCAGTCTCTCAATATCTGCGGCAAGGCTGTTTCCGATGCCGCCCAGCTTGACTGGATAAGGGTTCTTTTTATCCTTTCTTTTGACCAGGACGCGGCCGCCGGTTTCATGCGCACCTTCCGCTGCCACGATAATACTGAAACGCTTGCCCTTGCTCGCTCGGCAGATGACTTCGTCGCATACGACTTTCATGCTGAATGGTAATTCGGGAATCAGGATGATGTCCGCTCCGCCCGCAGCGCCCGCATGCAGCGCAATCCAGCCGGCATTGCGACCCATGACTTCCAGGATCATGGCGCGATGGTGAGAAGCGGCGGTGGTGTGCAGCCTGTCAATAGCCTCGGTAGCGGTCGTGACCGCGGTATGAAACCCAAAAGTAAAATCTGTCTCGGAAAGATCGTTGTCGATGGTTTTGGGAATGCCGACCACCGGTATCCCCATATCGGAAAATTTTCTCGCAGAACCAAGCGTCCCTTCGCCGCCCACGCACACCAGCGCGTCCAGCTCCCATTCATGGATATGGCGGACTGCGTCTTCCGACTTGTCGACGAATATGAACTTCCCTTTTTCTTTGACAGGAACTTTGAAGGGATTGGCGGTATTGGAAGTGCCGAGGATGGTGCCGCCGTGGGTCAGGATGCCGGAGACATCGTCAGAGCTCAGGTAATGTGCGCGCTTTTCAAGAAGGCCTTCGTATCCGTCTTCGATACCCAGGACCTCAATACCATCATGGTGCGCCGCTTTGACTACCGCCCGGATGACAGCATTCAGACCGGGGCAATCGCCGCCCCCGGTCAAAATGCCGATTCTACGAAGTTTTGAGTTCTTCAAAACCGCGGCTTAACGAAGATACTGCAATTCTTCGCCGGTCGCAGGGTCATACTTGTAGCGGTCCGGAAAAGTCTGCCCTGTGCGGGGATTGTACTTGTTATGAATTTCCTGCGGCGCCGCAGCCTGCTGGACCGGCTGCTGATACTGGGGCTGCTGGCCGTACGGCTGAGCCTGATACTGCGGCTGGTACTGCTGCTGCATCATTTCCTGACGCATTTCACGCTTGATGTTTTCCTTCTGCCTGCGCTGGGATTCGCCGATCAGCGCACCAGTCAGTGCACCCGCGCCCGCACCGATCGCGGTGCCGGCGCCCGTGTGACCGGTCTGGTTGCCGATAATTGCGCCAAGGCCCGCGCCAAGACCGCCGCCGAGGAGCGCTCCGCCTTCACGTTCCGTGAGGCCGCCAGGGCTGCTTTCGCTGGCACAGCCGGTAAGGAAAATAAGAGCAATTAAGCCAAGTGACATCCATTGACGCTTCATCGGTACATCCTCCTTTAGCAGCCGCGGTGCGGCGCACATGGGTTAGACGAAACCACCTGCCGGTTATTCAAGTATGAGAACGCGGCTATTATAGCAAATTCCTATTGAGGGAAAACCTTTTTTAGACTCAGGTGCCCGTACGGGAGCGCCGGACAAGCTTCTCCGCCCAGCTCAAAAGGTTCCTCGAAATCGCAGCCTTTGAACGGCCTTTATGAAGCTGGAAAAAACCGTCTTCCCCAAGAAAAGCGGTCGTAATCTTCCTGTTTCCGAACGGAACGTGCCTGGAAGTGTAAAAATTGGCCACGATCCCGTTCAGCTTTTTCTTTTCCAGCTTCTTCCTGGCATTTTCCAGCCAATCCTGCGTTTCCAGGCAGAATCCGATGACGACACGCTTCCCCTTTTTCTTTGCCAGGCCTGCGATAATATCCGGCGTCTGCTTCAGCAGGAACTGCTTGGTTTTGAGCCTGCGTATTTTTTGCCTCTGCGGATGCGCGGCGGTGAAATCACATACCGCGGCTGACATAATTAATACGTCATGTTTCGGAAAATGGATTTGGCAGGCTTTCTGGAGCGCGCTGGCGCTGACGATGGAGACATACCGCACGCCGGCTGGCGGCTTAAGCGCCACGGGGCCGCTGATCAGGGTGACTTTATGCTTCTGCCTGCGGGCTTCGCGGGCTAGGGTGTGGCCCATCTCGCCGGTAGAAAGATTGGAAAGAAAACGGACGGGATCCAGCATTTCACGCGTAGGACCGGCCGTAATCAGAATTTTAAGGGAGTTTTTCAAGGAAACTTAAAATGCTTTTTTGACCGCAGCGATAATAGTGGCCGGCTCGGAGATATGGCCTATCGCTTCCCTGCCGCAGACCAGGTGGCCCTTGATGGGTTCGATAAACTTGTATCCTATCCCCTTTAGTTTCGCAATGTTCTGGCGGGTGATGGGATGGCCGTACATCTGGTCGTTCATGGCGGGGGCCACCAGGACCGGCTTCTGCGTAGCCAGCACGATGCAGCTCGCCAGGTCGCCGGCCATGCCGGCCGCGAGCTTGGCGATGAAATCCGCGGAAGCAGGCGCGATCACGACCGCGTCGGCCTCTTCGGCCAGCGAGGTGTGCAGAACATCGTAAGGCGTTTCCGCGGAAAAAAAGTCGTGGTAGACCTTCTCCCCGGAAATTGCCCGCAGGACCAGGGGCGTGACGAACTGCTTCGCCGATTCAGTCATAACGCAGATGACACGAACCCCCTGGTCACGCATCTCCTGGATCAGATCGCCGGACTTATACGCGGCGATCGACCCGGTGATGATCAGGACGACGGTTTTAGGAAGCTGACTTTTTCTTGGACTTGGTTTCTTCATACCGAACTTTTCCGGCTGAAATTTCTTCAAGTGCAACGGTCGAAACCTTCTTGGAGCTGGTCTTCACGAGCGGAGACGCGCCCTGCGCGAGCTCATTCGCCCTGGAAGCAGCGGTCAGTACCAGGCGGTAAATGCTGGTTTCGTTCTTCTTGATAAGTTTCTCCATGGGAACGTAAGACATTATTTGATTCTCCTTTCCTTTTCGAATTTCTCGATTAATTCCTCGATTTCCAGAACGCTCTGTTCGAGGTTCTGGTTGATCACCGTGTAATCGTAAAACTTGGCTTCACGGATTTCCTCCTGGGCCACGTCGATGCGCTTGTCCACCTGTTCAGGAGATTCGGTGTTGCGCCCTTCCAGCCTCTCGCGCA
>CAZMMY010000274.1:0-3371 GCA_964567495.1 uncultured bacterium | reverse complement strand
GAAAGGCGAGAAGATCGCGGTTGTGCTGGGCGACAACATCATCGAAGACAACATCGCGCCGTACGTCCAGAAATTCGAAAAACAGAAATCCGGCGCACGCCTCCTGCTGAAAAAAGTTCCGGACCCCGAGCGTTTCGGCGTCGCTGAAATTAAGGGTGCCAATGTCGTCAATATCGTGGAAAAGCCCAAGAACCCTAAAAGCGATTATGCAGTCGTAGGCATTTACATGTACGACGCCGAAATCTTTAAAATCATTAATACTCTCAAGCCCTCCAAGCGCGGCGAGCTGGAAATCACCGATGTCAACAACGCCTATATCAAGCGGGGAAGCCTCGGCTTCGATATTCTCAAAGGCTTCTGGAGCGACGCCGGCACTTTCGAATCCCTGTACCGCGCCAACTGCCTGATCCACCAGAAACAAACCGGAAAGAAATAACATGAAAACACTCCTTGTTACGGGCGGCTGCGGCTTTATCGGTTCGCACTTTATAAAACTGTTTCTGAAAAATAACGCAGACTGGAAAGTCATCAATCTCGACAAGCTGACCTATGCGGGCAGCCGCGAGAACACGCGCGCTCTTGAAGGCAGCGGCCGCTACGAATTCGAGCACGGCGACATCTGCGATGAAGGCCTGGTCGGCACCCTGATGGAGCGTGTGCAGGCCGTGGCGCATTTCGCGGCCGAAACCCACGTCGACCGTTCCATCGATTCGGCGGACGACTTCCTCAATACCAACATCATCGGCACACGGACCCTGCTCGAAGCCGCCCGCAAGCACAGGCTCGAACGCTTCCTCCATATTTCCACCGACGAAGTGTACGGTTCGGTCAACGAAGGGGACAGCAATGAAGAATACCCCATGAAGCCGAATAGCCCTTACTCGGCTTCCAAGGCTTCGTCAGACATCTTTGCCCGGGCCTATTGGAAAACCTACGGCGTGCCGGTCATTATTACGCGCAGCTCCAATAATTTCGGCCCCAATCAGTTCCCGGAAAAAGTCATCCCGCTCTTCATCACCAACATCATGGAAGGCAAGAAAATCCCGCTTTACGGCGACGGCAAAAACCGCCGCGACTGGATCTACGTGGTCGATAATTGCCGCGCGCTCGAATATGTTTTCCACAAGGGCAAGATCGGCGAAATCTACAATGTCGGCATAGGAAAAGATATTTCCAACCTTGAACTCACGGACGCGCTCCTGAAAGCCATGGGAGTGGGCAAAGAGGTGATCAACTACGTGGCCGACCGCCCGGGCCACGATTTCCGCTACAGTCTGGACACATCCAAACTCCGCAAGCTCGGCTTCAACCCCGAGCACGATTTCCAGGCAGGCCTGGCTGAAACCGTCCGCTGGTATAAGGAAAACACCGGTTGGTGGAAACCCCTCAAGAAGGACAAATTCACCGTTAAATCATGAAGATCTTTATCACGGGCGCCTCCGGGATGCTCGGAACGGATCTCGTGAAGATTTTTTCCTCACGCCATGAAGTAACGGGCGCCGGCCGCAGGCCCGCCCACTTCCCCGGCTACTACACGGCCGACCTATCCAGACCTGGAGCTGCGCATGAGCTCATTTCAAAAATCAAACCCGCGGTCATTTTTCACGCGGCTGCATGGACGGACGTAGACGGAGCGGAGTCCAAAAAGCAGGAAGCTCTGATCGGCAATTTCGAAATGACGCGCCTGGTAGCCGATGCGGCCAACGATGCGGGAGCTCGCATTGTCCTGTTCAGTACCGACTATGTTTTCGACGGTAAAAAGGCGGGGGAATACACGGAAGACGACGCTACATGCCCTGCAAATTTCTATGGAGAAACCAAGCTTTTGGCCGAAAACTATGTACAGCAGAACGCGCGGAAATTCGTCATTTTTCGCATCTCCTGGCTCTACGGCCTGGCGGGTAAATCCTTCCCAAGGACCATCCTGGAAAGGGCAAAAAACCAGAAAAAATTCGATGTGGTGAACGATCAGACCGGGCGGCCGACCTATACGGCCGATGTTGCCCAGGCGCTCGCAGGAGCGCTGGACAGAGACCCGGGATTTGAAAAAACGGGAAACCAGCTTTATCATTTAGGAAACCGGGGAAAGGCCTCCTGGTTCGATTTTGCGGCCTACATACTGAAACAGGCCGGCCATGCGGATGCGGAAGTCGCGCCCATGGGTTCTGAAAAATTGAACAGGCCCGCGAACCGCCCTGCCAATTCCGTCCTGGCTCTGGGTAAAGCGGAAGCAAAACTCGGCATTTCGATGCGCGGCTGGCAGGAATCTGTTTCGGACTTTATCAACGAGTTTAAAAAACAGGAAACGAAATAATGGCTTCAGGCAGTCCGTCATACCAGCAGCTCTCCAGAAAAATTTCTTCCGCAAAAGCCCATGTCGCGGTTATTGGCCTGGGTTATGTCGGCCTTCCGCTGGCGCATGCGTTCGCGGAACAGGGCTTTACCGTGACCGGAGTCGATATCGACTCCTCGAAGGTCAATAGCATCATGGCCGGCAAATCCTATATCTCCGACCTTTCATCCGCGTCGATCGCGCGGGAAGTCAAAGCGGGAAGACTCAAAGCCTCTTCTGATTATCAGGCGCTGTCCAAAGCGGACGCCGTAATTGTATGCGTACCGACCCCGCTCAACCGTTTTAAGGACCCGGATATTTCCTACATCGTCGAAGCTGCTGAAGCGATTGCCAAAAGGCTGAAGAAGGGGCGGCTGGTCGTCCTGGAAAGTACGACCTATCCCGGCACAACCGAGGAAGTCATCGTGCCTGCGCTGGAAAAATCCGGCCTCAAGGTAGGGAAGGATCTTTTCGTCTGTTTTTCTCCCGAACGGATCGACCCGGCCAATGCCAAATTCCGCACCCAGAACATTCCTAAGGTCGTGGGCGGAACAACGCCGTTCTGCGGTGAGCTGGGAGCAAAGCTTTATTCGGCGGTCACGCCGCACGTGGTGCGCGTCAGCTCTCCGCGCAGCGCAGAAATGGCCAAGCTGCTGGAAAATACTTTCCGCATCGTGAACATCGGCCTGATCAACGAGCTGGCCATGGCGGCCAAGAACCTCAAAGTCGACATCTGGGAAGTCGTCGAAGCTGCAAAAACCAAGCCCTTCGGTTTCATGGCGTTTTACCCCGGCCCGGGCGTGGGCGGGCACTGCATCGGCGTGGACCCGATTTATCTTTCCTGGAAAGCCCGCACGCTCGGCTCCGAGCTGAACTTTATCGAGCTGGCGCGCCGCATCAACTCTGAAATGCCTCATTATGTCGTTTCGCAGGCCGTATACGCCCTTAACATGCGCCTTCACAAAGCGGTCAGCCGCTGCAAAGTGCTGGTCCTTGGCGTCACTTATAAGAAGGACGTTTCCGACATCCGCGAATCCCC
>CAZMMY010000273.1:2929-3372 GCA_964567495.1 uncultured bacterium | reverse complement strand
GATTTCGTCCTGGCGCATGCTGTAGCTTTGGGTCGGGTTGCTCTGGGAGCCGACATCGAACAGGGAATTGACCCTTGTTTCAAAACTGGAAGTGCTGCTGCCGGCGGGCGTCTGGCCCGTGGCCTGGTTCAGAAGCCGGAGACGTTCGGAATCGCGCACCTCGTCGCGCGAGAGAGCGGAGGGAAGGAATGACAACGTAAACAGCAAAGCGAACGTCACGGCTTTACGGATGCGCATGCCGTTAATATAGCACAACTTAGGCCCTGATCAAGCCTCTTCAGGTTTAAAGCCCCGCAGCCGATTATTAAGAAGACTCATAAACCGTGGGGACAGGGACTCATTATGAAAAATCGCCGTCTTTCTTTTATTTCAGCCATGCTTCTGGCCTTCTGGGCCGTTAACCCTTCAGTCTGTCTCAATGCCGCCGACCTCGAACCGATGAT
>CAZMMY010000273.1:245-2919 GCA_964567495.1 uncultured bacterium | reverse complement strand
GAAGGCACGAATCGACGATTTCAAGAGCCGCATCGACGCCTTGACTTCACAGGTCGAGGACGAACGCAAAAGCACCGCCGCTTCTCAGGAAAAAATCTGGAAAGAATACAAGGAAGGGCTTGAGGCCGAGCGCAAATCGCTCCAGGACCAGCTGACTTCCATTGAAGAAAGGGCGCGGCTGTTTGAGCGGGAGCTGGACAAAAAACGCGAGCAGGACCTCCTCCGTATCCGCGAAAAGCAGGACGAGATCCAGAGCATGATTTCGCAGGTCGACTTCCTGAACAAGCAGATTGTCGAAGACAAGCGCGTATACGAGGAACAGAAACTCGCGCTCGAAACCACGGCCGCGCGCCAGAACGCGCTGCAGGAACTTCCGGGCGGTTCCGCGGAACCTTCTGAAAACGTCCCGCAGGACTCCATCCGCCTTACCGGCGGCACCGCGCGCCAGTGGCTGGGCCAGGAAAAACTAAAGCTCCAGTCCGTGCGTTCGGAATATTACATCGAAATCGGCGACGGCCTGGGCATTGACGTCTGGCGCGTGCCGGACCTGTCGCGCGAAGTCACGGTGCGTCCCGACGGCCGCATCTCCATGCCGATCGTGGGAGACATTGACGTAGTCGGCATGACGCTGGTCGAGCTGCGCGAAGTCCTGACTAAAAAATTCTCCGAGTATGTCTGGAACCCGCAAGTTTCCATTTCTATCCGCCAGTTCGGCGGCCGCAAGTTCACCATCCTGGGCGAGGTCAAATCGCCGGGCGTTTTCCGTTTTCAGCAGGATATTTCCCTTATCGAGGCCATCGCGCTGGCCGGAGGCTTTAACCAGCTCTCAAAGCGTGGTAAAGTATTAGTGATCCGCGGAGACATCAAGAAACAGCCGCAGGTCAAGATGATTGCCGCCAATATGGACAATCTTCTGAAGAAAGGCATGTTGACCGAGAACATCAACGTGCTTCCGAACGACATTATTTTCGTGGCCAAGGACTTTGTCGGAGACTACCGTGAACTCATCGACAATCTCATTACGCCGACTCTCAACACCGGCATCGATTTCTTCGTCTTTCGCAGCGCCATCCGTACAGCTCAGGACAAGCGGAATTAATTTGGGGTCTCATGCCTGAGCTTCCGCCTTCGCTGCCAGCCGCGCCGCAGACTTCCGTCCCTTCACGCGTCCTTTCCGAGGTCAAGCGATATGAGCTGACCATCGGCGACTACTGGCGCATCATCCTGAAGCGGCGCATGGTCATCGTCGCTTCGTTTTTCATGGTCCTGATTTTTTCCATCATCTACACGAACACCAAGATCCCGGTCTACCAGACCAGCGCTTCGGTGCGCATCGCCTCGGCCCAGCGCGCTTTCCAGTACGATGGCGGCGGCGGTTACATGACGCGCTTTATGGGCGACCCGCTTTCCAATTACGCCAACGCCATCGTGAGCGAGGAGGTCATGCGCCGCGTTGTGGTGCGCCTGAACCTGCTTCCTTCCACCGCGAAAATGGCGGACCTGAATGAAAAGGTCAACGAGATCCGCGGCATGATCACCACCGAGCCCGTCGCGAATACCGACAGCATCGACATCATCGTGACCCATTCGCACCCCGAGCTGGCTGCGGCCATTGCCAACCAGACGGCGCAGGTTTTCGTGGAAGTCGACCAGCTGGAAAAAAGCAAGCAGTCGCGCAACCTCCGCCGTTTCATCGAAACCCAGCTGGGCGTTTACGCCCAGAAGCTCCAGACCACCGAAGACTTACTCCGGGAATTCCGAGCCTCGGGGCGTGCGCTGGGCGTGGCTGTGGGGCTGGAGCAGCGCCTTTCGGAGCTGGAGAAAGAAAGGACGCTTCTTTCGAAGCAGTTTACGGACAAACATCCCGACGTGATCAAGCTGACGACCGAAATCGAGACCGTTTCGGCCAAGATAAAAGACCTGCCGGAAGACGAGCTTGAGTTGGCGCGTCTTCAGCGCGAACTCGAGATCAACGACCGCACTTACCGCATGATGAAAGATAAATATGAGTCTGCGCGCATGGCCGAAGCCGAGCAGGTGGGCGATGTGACGGTGACACAGTCTGCATCCGTCCCCGACGTTCCGATTTCACCGCGTAAGACCATGAACAAGATCGCAGGTGCGGGCGTGGGCTTGATTCTGGGCGTGGTGCTGGCGCTTGTGAATGAAAACCTGGACACTTCTATCGGCACCATCGAAGACGTTGAACAGGCCGTGCGCCTGCCCGTTATCGGCGTGGTGCCTTACTACAATCCCAACCGCGAGGAGAAACCCTGGTGGAGGTTCGACCAATCCGTCTTCGACTTCCTGGAGCGCAGGAAAGACACGCCTCCGGACGGTTCGCACCTGATTATGAACCAGGACTCCTTCTCGACCCTTTCCGAAGCCTACAGGATTCTCAGGACTTTCGTGGAATTCCTGATGGGGGAGAAAACCGACCGGGGCCGTCTGATTCTGATCACCAGTACAGGCCCGCAGGAAGGTAAAACGCTTACGGCCTGCAATCTTGCGATCGTGCTGGCGCAGGGCGGGAGAAAAACTTTGCTGGTTGACGCCGACTTGCGCCGCCCCATGGTGCACCGTCTGTTCGGCTTGAAGCGCATTCCCGGCCTGGCCGATACGCTTATGGGCACGATCCCGCCCGACCAGGCCAAGCAGACTATGGCCGACATCC
>CAZMMY010000273.1:0-235 GCA_964567495.1 uncultured bacterium | reverse complement strand
AGGTACTGACTTCAAAAATGCTGGACCGTCTCGAGATCATAGCCAGCGGCACCAACACGCCGACGCCTGCCGAACTGCTGAATTCCGATGCCATGAAGAACTTCATCGAAGAAGCGCGCAACCATTACGACTATGTGATTCTGGACACGCCGCCCGTGCTGCCTGTGACGGATGCCCGCACTCTGGGTAAATACGCGGACGCCACTTTCTTTATTTACCGCGCCGGCAAAACCGC
>CAZMMY010000272.1:0-3373 GCA_964567495.1 uncultured bacterium | reverse complement strand
GGAAATCCTGCCGCAGATGCTCGGGTTCCAGGCGGCGGGTTCCGCGCCCATTGTGCTGGGCAAGGCCGTGGAAAAACCTGAAACGATCGCGACCGCCATCCGCATCGGAAATCCTGCCAGCTGGAAACCGGCCGTAGCGGCGCGCGACGAATCGGGCGGCCTGATCGATGCGGTCACCGACGAAGAAATCACGAAAGCCTATAAGTTTATCGCGGAACGCGAAGGCGTTTTTGCAGAGCCTGCTTCCGCTGCAGCGGTCGCGGGCGTGATCAAGCTGGCCAAGAAAAACTTTTTCAAGGAAAACACACGCATCGTTGTGACGCTGACCGGCTCGGGCCTTAAAGACCCGGATTACGCGCTCAGTTTTGACGACAAGATCGAGACCGCTGAGCCGAAGCTTGACGCGGTAAGAAATATTTTAAAAGCCTAACGGACAAGGAATAACTCATGAAATACATTTTAGTCTCGATTTCAGGCGGAGCCGACCATCCGGCCGAAGAACTGGGCGGAAAAACCCCGCTTGAAGTCGCAAAGATCCCGAACCTGAACTATTTCACCAAAATCGGCAAGGTCGGGCAGGCCAAGCTCGTTGGAGACCGTCTTGAGCCATCGTCGGACATTTCCTTTTTGAATGTGTTGGGCTATGACGCTGAAAAGGTCTACACCGGCCGCGGCCCGCTTGAAGCGGCGAACCTCGAGCTCAAGCTTGAAGAAAATGAAGTCGCATTCCGCATGAACTTTATTACAGAAGCGGACGGCACTATGGCTGATTCGACCGGCGGCAACCTGACGACCAAGGAAGCCAAGGCGCTGATCAACTTTTTGAACAAGAAGGTTTCGAGCGGTTTCGTGCGTTTTTTCCCCGGCTCGAATTACCGCCACATCGCGGTATTGAAAGATTCGCATGGTTTCGACGCGCTTTCCGCGCGCACCCACAACCCGGAAGTCATCGAGCAGGAGCGTATGGACACGTACCTGCCGAAAGGCCCTGGCGAAGAACTTCTGAAGAAACTGATGTATGACGCGAAGCTTCTGCTGCAGGACCATGAGATCAACCAGGTTCGCATCGATTTGAACGAAAACCCGGCCAATATGATCTGGCTGTGGGGCCAGGGGCGCAAGCCGCAGATCGAAAAATTTTACGACGTTTACGGGATGTCAGGCGCCGTGCTTTCCGGCATGGAATACGCCAAGGGCATCGCGCGCATCGCAGGCCTGACCGTCATGGACATGGACGGCAGCCGGCAGGACGAGCCCGAGGTCCGCTACGGCCGCTACGCCCGCAGGTTTTCCGAAGCCGTGACCGAAAAGGATTTTATCTGTATGCATTTTGACGCCTGCGATGACGCCTCGATCGACGGCGACTACAAGGCCCTGGAGTCCATCGACTTCTTTGTGCTTTCGCGCGTGAAGGAATACCTCGAAGGGGACAAGGATGTCCGCATCGTAGTCACGCCGGCGCACACGATTCCCTGGAAGATGAAAAAATACACGCGTGATTTCGTTCCGTTCGTGATCGCGGGCAAGAACATCATGGCCGACGATTATGAAAAATTTTCAGAGACTGCTTCCAAGGCCTCGACCCTTAAGCTCGCGAAGGGGCCTGAATTCATGAAGTACATCCTGGCGAAGTGAAATGAGCGCATGGCTTGCGGCATGCAAGCCATAGTCGCAAATTTTATCCTCGAATGATTTAATCGAGGATCCAAACAAATACTGATTCCTGGGAAAAGCTTCCGGGAATGACAGAGAAGGTTATAAGCAAATGGCATTAATCGTTCAGAAATTCGGCGGTTCGTCCGTGGCCAATGCGGACCGGATCAAGCGCGTCGCGGCGCGCATCGCCTAGGGGCACAAGGCCGGCAACAAGCTGGTTGTCGTGGTTTCGGCCATGGGCGATATGACCGACGACCTGATTACGCTCGCGGAACAGATCACGAAGAACCCGAACGACCGCGAAATGGACATGCTGCTGTCGACAGGCGAACAGGTTTCAGTGGCGCTGCTGGCGCTCGCGATCCATGAACTCGGCGTGAAGGCCATGTCTTTCACCGGCCCGCAGGTCGGCATTTTGACCGACAAGTTTCACACAAAAGCGCGCATTCTCGACGTCAATGGAGAGTGCATCAAGAAGGCGCTGAAGGAAGGCAACGTCGTGATCGTTGCCGGCTTCCAGGGCAAGACGGAATCCGGTGAGATCACGACCCTCGGCCGCGGCGGTTCCGACCTGACCGCTGTTGCGCTCGCGCATGCGCTCAAAGCCGAGTACTGCGAGATTTATACCGATGTCGACGGCGTCTACACGGCCGACCCGCGTGTGGTTGAAGACGCGCGCAAGATCGAGCAGATCAGCTACGACGAATGCCTTGAGCTGGCTTCGCTGGGCGCGAAGGTCATGCATTCCCGTTCAGTGGAAGTCGGAAAAAAATTCAACGTGCCCATTTACGTCCGCAACTCGGCCCACGAAGGCGAGGGGACTTTGATCACAAAGGAGACGAAACACATGGAAGACATTTTAGTGAGCGGCGTCGCGCTGGCCGAAGACGAAGCCAAGATCACCCTGTTTCAGGTTCCGGACAGGCCCGGGCAGGCGGCCGAGATTTTCGCGAAGCTGGCCAACGCCAACATCAACGTGGACATGATCATTCAGAACAAGACGCAGACCAATTCAACCGACATTTCCTTTACCGTTTTCAAGAACGAGCTGTCGAAAGCCATGCCCGTCGTCAAGAAGCTGGTCAAGGAAATGGACGTCAAGGACATGACCTGCGACGAAAATATCGCCAAGGTCAGCATCGTCGGCGTAGGCATGAAGTCCCACTCGGGTATTGCGGCGCGCATGTTCGCCGCCCTCGCCCGTAAAAAAATCAACATTCAGATGATTTCGACCTCGGAGATTAAAGTCTCCTGCATTATTGACGCGAAAAGCGGCAAGGATGCTCTCAAGGAAATTCACAGCGAGTTCGGCCTTGGGACGGGGAAGAAAGTAAAGTTTCAGTTCAAGTAAAATGAGAACACAACTTGCGGAGCCAAGTGACGCAAGTTGTTTGTTCGAATTTTATCCTCGAATGATTTAATCTAGGATCCAAAATGGATCCCAGCTTTCGCTGGGATGACAAAAGACTACGGATTCCCGACAAAAGCATTCGGGAATGACAAAAATAAAAACATGAAAAAAATCCTCCTCTACGACACAACTTTAAGAGACGGCACCCAGATGGAAGGCATAAGCCTGTCCGTCAGCGACAAGGTGCAGATCGCCAAACGCCTCGACCAGTTCGGCGTCCATTATATCGAAGGCGGCTGGCCCGGCTCCAACCCCAAGGACATGGCCTTCTTTAAGGAAATCAAGAAGGCCGGGATCCGCACTGCG
>CAZMMY010000271.1:0-3384 GCA_964567495.1 uncultured bacterium | reverse complement strand
GATCCGTCCGACCGGCTGGCCGCCGGGAAAATTTTCTTTCGCGAATTTTTCGTCGGCCAGCGCTTCCACGCACGCCAGCACCTGCGCTGCGAATGCTTCGTTGATTTCAAAAAGCTGGATATCCGAAAATTTCACACCGCTCCGGCGCAGGACTTTTTCAATGGCGAACACCGGGCCCAGGCCCATTTCGCTCGGTTCCAGGCCCGCGTATTAGTACGCCCGCAACGTGCCGAGGATTTCATAGCCCATGGCCTTCGCCTTCTCCTCTTCCATCATAAGGACCGCGCACGCACCGTCCGTAATCTGGGAGGAATTGCCCGCGGTCACACTGCCCGCGCGCCTGTCAAAAACCGGTTTTAATTTAGCGAGGGCCTCGAGAGTCTGACCTTCGCGCACGCCGTTGTCGTCGCGCACGGCGGCATCGTACCTGGGCGGAACGAAAACCGGCATGATCTCCTCACGAAGCTTTTCGCGCGACGCGATAACACGCAGATGGCTTTCGAGCGCGAACTTGTCGGCGGCTTCGCGGGAAATGGCGAACTTCCTGGCCACGACTTCCGCGGTCTGCCCCATATTGAGGCCGCAGACCGGGTCGGTCAGCGCACACTGCAGCGCGGCGGTCGGGGCGAAATGTTTGGGGCGGAACTGCAGCAGGACCTGCAGTTTCTGCAACGGGGTTTTCATGCGGCCCAGCTTCATAAGAAGGGTCTGAGTCTCCTTGCTGAACACAAGCGGGGCGTTGGACATCGATTCAGCGCCGCCCGCGACCACGATCTCGTCCTGGCTAAGGCTGATTTTCTCGACCGCGCTGGTGATGGCCTCGAAGCCGGAGGCGCAGTTGCGGTTTACTGTGTAGGCCTGCTTGCTTTTGGGGATGCCCGCGTAAAGACTGATGACGCGCGCCACGTTGGCCGCGTCGATGGGCTGACCGACGCAGCCGATGATGACTTCGTCGATTTTTTCCGGGTCGATCTCGGTGCGCTGAAGCAGTTCGGTCACCGCCATGGCGCCGAGGCGCTGGGCGGTTATATTGTCGAAAAGGCTCCAGGCTTTAATGAAGGGCGTCCTGACCCCGTCGACGATCGCAATTTTCTTCATGATACTCAAAGCTCCGTTTTAACTCTGACTATTAACGGCAGAACCGCTCTCTGCTTTGAGAATATTATATCGAACGCGGCTACCGCTTCCGGTAGTCCGTGCTTTCAAAAATCTTGTCCGCGGAGTCCGGAAGGAACCCCGAGAAAAGCTTTCCGTTCGGCATGGGATAGCGGCGGGCGAATTCGTAATAACAGGCCGGGATGGTTTCCGTCCTGTCCGCGAATTCCACCTTGACCGGGTAAGCAAGTGTGGAGGACTGCTCCAGGAGTACGGCCGGGGTGCCTTTAATCTCTCCTCCCGCAGTGTTGAGCGGGAAACCCAGCTTTTTGACGAACTCATTGAGGTCCGCCAGGTCCCTGAAGGTCTTGAGGGAATTATAGAAGACTGTGAAATGGTTGACGCGGAAACCGAAGGCCGCCATCCAGGCCGCATATTCGCTTTCCTTCAGGAGGTCCTGATACTGCTGCCAGGAAATTCTCTTCCACGGCGCGCCCGAGACCAGGAAGTTCGGCACCTTTGTGGAAGTATCGGAAACCTGGTCAATCAGCTCGTGGACGGTCCGCTGGATGACCGAGCCGCACAATTCGAGCCTGAGCTCGCTGATAAAAATTTTCGGGTACCGGGGGTCCGGGTGCTCGAAGTGGCGCGCAAAAAGTTTTTTTTCGGTGAAGTGGTAGCCTGCGCCGCTGGCGTCTGCGTAGCCGAGTTTCGTGAAAAAGGAAGACAGGACGTCAATGTCGGTCTTGGGGTGGTTGAAAGTGCGGAAAGCAACGTGATCGTTGAAGATCTTCTCTCCGCGCTGCTCCAGCGCTTCATGGATGGCGCCGGCCTGGCCGTTCATCGTGGAATAATCCTTCCAGAGCGTTTCCAGAAGGTCTGACAGCGTTGTCATCGGATCTCCCTGCTGTTGATCAAACTGTTAATGAAAGGATAACCGATAAAACCCCGGATGAAAAGGGGGCGTTATTCCCGCATCAGAAGCGCGGTGCTGACCACCAGCTCGAGCCTGTCCAGTTTGAAGGGTTTCTGGACATACCCGTAAATCCCGAGTTTTTCCGCGTCCATGATGGTCTCTTCCTCATTGACGCTGGTCACCAGGATGACCGGGACTTCCTTGTCGATATCGCGGATTTTTTTCAGGGTCAGGATGCCGTCCATGCCCGGCATGGTTACGTCGAGGAGAACCAGGCTGGGCCTCTCCTTTTCTACCATCTTCACCGCCTGCTGGCCGCTGGAGGCCGCGAACACGGTGTACCCCTTTCTTTCCAGCACGCCGACCAAAAGCGATCGGATGCCCGGTTCGTCGTCAGTCACCAGGATGCGCGGCTCACCGCCCGACGCGGCCTTAAGCTTTTCGCCGCTCAGGGCCTTATTGACCTCGGCGCAGAAATCCTCTTTTGAATCTGTCTTGGGGATTGAATTAATCGCGCCCTTTGCCATGACTTTTTTCTCCAGCTCGGGCGCGATCCCTTTCGTATGAATAACCACCGGCATGCGGCCGGCAAGCTGCGCGACCAGGTCCAGCAGCTCGCTTTCGTTTGTGAACTGGGAAGGGTCGATCAGGGCAAGCTTGGGTTTTTCGACACGTAGAAGATCGAAGAGTTTTTCGCCCGGAGGACAGGTGGAAACAGCATGGCCTTCGGAATAAAGGGCATCAAAACAGAATTGCCTTGTCGACACATCGCTGTCGACGATAAGGACGTTGGCCATGGTAGATCTAGTATCGTCCAGCCCGGAGTTCTTCTCAACCTGAAACTGTATCAGGCCGGCCCGGCCTTAATCGAGCTCGATGGTCTCAGAATCGCGCGCCGGCCGGACGTTGCTCCAGCGCAGCCGCTTCGTGATGGCCTCTGCCAGGGCCTGTGAGGCCTCGGGCTCTCCGTGGACAATGAAGGTCTGTCGGGGCGGCCGTTTGAAACCGGACAGCCACTGGATGATTTCCCCCTGGTCCGCGTGCGCGGACATGCCTTCAAGCATTTCAATCTTTGCGCGAACCGGCACTTCCTCGCCGAACATGCGCAGCTTCTCGGCGCCGTCCTGCAGAGTTCGGCCGCGCGTGCCTACGGCCTGATAGCCTGCAAGCAGGACCGTGTTTTTGGGCTCGGGCAGCCGGAACTTCAAATGGTGAAGAACGCGCCCGCCCGCAGCCATGCCGCTTGCGGAAATGATGATCATGGGCCCTTCCATATTGTTGATGCGCTTGGACTCATCCGGCGATTTGGCAAGAGTCAGCCGGCGGGTCTGAAACGGGTTCCTGCCGTTTTGAGTATCGCCATTCAGCTTCAG
>CAZMMY010000270.1:563-3388 GCA_964567495.1 uncultured bacterium | reverse complement strand
GGCTCCTGGGTGCCTGCGGCATCCGCCAGGATCGGCCTGGTCGACAGGATCTTCACGCGCATCGGCGCCGCCGACAACCTCGCTCAGGGCGAGAGCACTTTCATGGTGGAGATGCTCGAGACTGCCAACATTCTTCGCTCGGCGACCTCGCGCAGCCTGCTGATACTCGATGAGGTCGGGCGCGGCACTTCCACTTTTGACGGTGTCAGCATCGCCTGGGCCATCTGCGAATTCCTGGCTCAGGGCAAGGTGAAGCCGCGTACCCTGTTCGCCACGCACTATCACGAGCTGACCCAGCTCGAAGACCACTTCGACGGCATCAAGAACTACAACATCACAGTGCGCGAGACGGGGGACGGAATCATCTTCCTGCGCAAGATCGCTCGCGGCGGTTCAGACAGGAGCTACGGCATCCATGTCGCCAAGCTTGCGGGGATCCCGGAAGCCGTAACCAAACGTGCGGGCGAGATCCTGAATATTCTCGAAAGCGAAAACACTCAGGCTACGGAAATTATTGAAGGCAAATCCTCGAAAAAGAAAAAAGCCATCCAGGCAGGACCGACCCTTTTCGATGTCGCGCCCGCCCAGCCCCACCCGGTCATTGAAGAGCTGAAAAAAATCTCTGTCGACGGCATGACGCCGCTTGAAGCCCTCTCGAAGCTCGCGGCCTGGAAGAAAGCGCTGGAGAAATAATGGCGCAGATCAAGGTGCTGCCGGAGCTGGTCTCTAACAAAATCGCGGCAGGAGAAGTCATCGAGCGACCGGCTTCCATCGTCAAGGAACTGGTGGAAAACGCTCTGGACGCGGGCGCCAAAAACATCGAAATCGCCATCCGTCACGGCGGCAAAAGCCTGATCCGCGTTTCCGACGACGGCTGCGGTATGGACGCGGGCGATTCCGAGCTGGCCTTCAAGCGGTACGCCACGAGCAAAATCACCCAGGCTTCCGACCTTTCCCGCATCGCTTCATTCGGTTTCCGGGGTGAAGCGCTGCCCAGCATCGCGGCAGTCAGCCGTACCAAGCTGGTCACGCGCACCCACAAGGCCTCGAGCGGCACCGAGATCATCATCGAAGGCGGCAAGACCGTAAGCGTCAAGCCTGCGGCTGCGGCCAAAGGCACCACGATCGAGGTGCGCGACCTGTTCTTCAACACGCCCGCGCGCCGCAAATTCCTCAAGACGGATTCAACCGAGGCCTCGCATGTGACCGAAGCGGTTTCCAACATCGCACTGTCACGCCGTGACGTTCGTTTCACGCTCCAGTCCAACGACAAGAAAATCTTCGAGCTTCTGGCAGGCGAAAGCGGGCAGTTTCGCGCGGCCACGGTCATGGGGGCGGACCTGGCGCGGGATTTCCTGCCGCTCGAAGCCAACATGAAAGGCATTAAACTTTCCGGTTTCATCGCAAAGCCCCGGGCCGCGCGAGCCAACCGCTCCGGCCAGATATATTTTATCAACGGCCGCTGGGTTCGAGCCTTCCAGTTTGCCCACGCGCTGCAGGCGGGTTACCACGGCCTTTTGATGCACGGGCAGTATCCGGTTGCTGTCCTGTTTCTGGATGTGGACCTGGAAAGGGTGGACGTGAACGTGCACCCGACCAAGCTCGAGGTCCGCATCTCGGGTGAGGCCGAGATCAAAAATTTCATCAAGGAAGCAGTCGCGGCGCGCCTCGCGAAAGAAGGCGACCTCGCGCCCGAAATGAAAGTCCCGGTTTCGAAGCCCATCATTTTTGACGCCAATTTCCGCAAAAGCCAGCCGGCCTACCAGTTTTCCATGCCGGTGCCCGCCGTTTTCTCTCGCGAGTCTTCGAGGGCCGCTGCGGCCGCAGGAGTCGCAGAGCCGGAGCCAGAGGCCTTTTACGGCGTACGGGGCGGGGAACTGGAAGAGCCGATTTCGCTTCGCGACAAATTCAAGATCACCAAAATTCTGGGTCAGATTCACAGCACCTTTCTGATTGCCGAGACCGAAGAAGGCATGCTTGTTATCGACCAGCACGCGGCGCATGAGCGCGTGCAGTTTGAGGCGCTGGTCAAGAGTTTCGATTCGAAGAAGCCGGCGGTCCAGCGCCTCCTGATGGAAGAAGTCCTCGAAATCGCGCCGAAGCATAAGGAGCTTTTCAAAAAAGCCCAGCCGCTGCTGGCGCGGATCGGTTTCGATATCGAAGCCTTCGGCGGAAACTCCTGGGCGGTGCGCGCGGTGCCGTCGATTTTCAACGCCGAGCCGGCCGCAGCCGTGATCAGGACATTCCTTGAAGAAAAGGAAGACGGAAAATTGTCGACCAGCCTGGAAAAGCAAAAGGAAGAGATCGCGGCTCTGATCGCCTGCAAGAAAAAGTCCTGCCGCGCTTATGATCCGCTCGCTCCTTCTCAGATCAAGGCTCTGCTGGAGAGCCTTTCCCGCTGCGACAACCCCTTCAGCTGCCCGCACGGCCGGCCAAGCTTTTTAAAATACACCTTCGGTGATCTTGAAAAGCAATTCAAGCGCAAACTCTGAAGCGTCCTTCCTGGTTTACGACGGCGAATGCGGTTTCTGCGCCTGGTGGATAGAGCGCTGGAAAGCCGCCGCAGGGCCCCGGGTTTTCTTCGAGCCTTACCAGACAGCCGCGGCGCGTTTTCCCGGAGTGCCCGCCGAAGCATTCGCCAAATCTGTTTATTTTTTCGAGCCTGATCAAACATCCTCCGGCGCCGAGGCCGTTTTTCGCCTGCGGGCGCGGATGGGGCGCCGCTGGCCGCTTGCACTGTACCGCCACCTCCCATTCTTCCGGCATTTTTCCGAAATGCTTTACCGTCTGGTCGCCGACAACCGCCCGCTTTTTTCACGCCTGAC
>CAZMMY010000270.1:0-553 GCA_964567495.1 uncultured bacterium | reverse complement strand
TGACATATTTTTTCTGGGGCCGTGACCCGCGGCCCGACTCTTACCTTGCCTCGCGCTGGATTTTCTTCAAAATGCTGGGCGCGGTCTACTTCGCCGCGTTTCTTTCGCTTCTGCCTCAGCTCGCGGGGCTGATCGGGGAAAACGGTCTGACGCCCGCAGGGATGTTTCTCGATGCCGTGGGCCGGCAGCTGCCGAACGCCGCCCGGTTTTACGCGGTTCCGACGCTGGCATGGCTGAATTCTTCTGCCGCGTTCCTACAGGCTCTTTGCTGGGCAGGTCTTCTTTTTTCAGTCCTGGTCATCGCGGGCCGTGCGGTCAGGCTTTCTCTTTTTGTTCTCTGGGCCCTTTACCTTTCAATTCTCAGCGTGGGCCAGGATTTCCTTTCTTTTCAATGGGACACGCTCCTCCTGGAAGCGGGTTTGATCGCGATTTTTTTCTGTCCCGGCGGGCGGTGGGGAATTTTCCCGGACTGGAATTCCCGGCCGGCGCCCTTTTCCCGCGCCCTCGTCCAGTTTCTGGCTTTCAAGCTGATGTTTCTTTCCGGCGTGGTCAA